>CAJWGZ010000150.1 GCA_913041075.1 uncultured Fidelibacterota bacterium
AATAGTCCGGTATTAATTGGCATTGGTATGGTTGGATTAAAGACACCTGACAAACGTGGGATTGGTGCCATGGCCAATGGGCCGAGAATGCCGAAATTCTGCGCTCATCTTGAGCAGTTACTTCAGGATGCTAATATTGGACTGAAATATCCCATAAGGCAACTGGGTAGTGATGCAGATTATTGTGGAATCGGCGAAGAATATGGCGATGGCGGTATGTTCAAGGATGTCCAGAATGCCTACTATTTAGGCGGTGGAACCGGTACTGCAGATGCATTAAAGCTAAATGGTAACCTCATCCCTTTTGATGACGCAAAATCATGGATTGCCAAAACCTGGGAAATAAAAAATGATCAAAATATTTCTCTGGAGACCTATGCATCGGTAGGCGGTATTCAATCTCTCTATAGTAATTACGCAAAAATACCATTGAGAAAACTTCAAAAGGATTCAGTTTATGCCGATATCATTTTCTCTAGATCCTTAGATAATGAAGAAGCAGCCTTGTTAACTTTTTCTGAGGTAAGTACTTATTTGGCCAAATTAATTTTTGAACGGTTAGAAACAATTTACAGTGGTTGGCAAAACCGGTATGAATTCCTAGACCCTGATCGTGATAATCTGAAAGTCAATCACCCATATCGAAAAACATTATTAGACCGGATTATAATCGGACAACGTCTTGGTAAATTACTAGATAAATCGAGGGAACCAATGTTACTTTGGGAACCATTCCAAAGAGATTTATATAACAATATTGAGCAATCTAAGACATTAACTCTTGAGGCAAAAGATCATTACCTTGAGGAAAATAATTTGAAAAAAAATTTGATAATGATCTCGAAATTAGATCATGCCCCAGTATTGGGCGCCGGTATAGCAGCAACGCACAAAATACACCATTAATCAATGATTCTTAGTACAGATGAAAAATAGATCAGACAGGTTACTTGCTCTTGATGCCTTTCGTGGGCTTACCATTGCCTTCATGATAATTGTTAACACACCTGGCAGCTGGGCTTATATTTATGGTCCTCTGCGTCACGCTGAATGGCACGGCTGCACACCTACAGATCTGGTCTTTCCATTTTTTCTGTTTATTGTAGGTGTTGCAATGCGATTTTCCTTTGCCCGGCACAATTACCAACCTTCTAGTGACCTATTGAAAAAGATATTTTGGCGAACAGTCACTATTTTCTCATTTGGTTTACTTTTGAATGCATACCCTTTTATACGCCAGAACTGGGATTGGACCAGCTTACGGATTATGGGGGTTCTACAACGTATAGGTTTGGCTTATGGATTGGCTGCAATACTCAGTTTATACCTAAGTGAAAAGAAATTATGGATATCTTGCGGTATTATCCTGATAGGATACTGGTTGATACTATTACTTTTTGGTGGTAGCGATCCATTTGGTCTCAGTTCCAATATCGCCCGCACAATCGACATTGCCATTCTAGGGGAAAATCACCTCTGGCGAGGTACTGGAATTCCATTTGATCCGGAAGGATTATTAAGCACCATTCCTGCGATTGTTACAGTTTTGATTGGCTTCAGTATTGGGCAACTTATACAAAAAGTTCCGGACCAAATGCGCCTTGTACAAACTATACTGATACGCGGTGCTGGAATTGCTGCAGTCGGATGGCTCTGGGGATTCATCTTTCCCATAAACAAACAGCTTTGGACAAGCACCTATGTCTTATATACTGGTGGACTTGCATCCTTTTTCTTAGCTGCCTTCATATGGCTGATTGATATTCGTGGATATAAAAAATTATCTTGGCCATTCATGATTTTTGGAACCAATTCTATTTTTGTTTTTATTGGTTCTGGCCTATGGGTTAAAACTATTTTAAAGGTCAAGTTTGATTATAATGGAGATATCATTTCGGGTTACAGTTATCTTTATAATACTGTTTTTCAACCATTGGCAGGTAACATAAATGGCTCATTCCTATTTGCGTTAGCCCATGTACTTGCCTGGTGGTTGATTCTATTTTGGCTTTATCGAAAAAAGATATTTATTAAAATCTAGATTAATTATGACTAAGAAGATTTTTATTTCTGGAGCCAGCAGGCCAAAAAACGTAAAACCAACTGAAGTCAAAAAACTTGGAGTTCTGGGATCTGGATTGATGGGTCACGGGATCACATATGTATCAGCACTTTCAGGATTGAATTTAGTCATGACCGATGCTACTCAAGAAAATGCAGATAAAGGATTATCTAGAATTAAGGTGATTTTAAATGAAGAATTTAAACAGGGCCGTACAACAAAGGGGAAGATGGATGAAATACTAAGCCGCATCACAGCAACTGCTGACTATGACAAACTAAGAAATTGTGACTTAATAATAGAGGCAGTATTTGAAGACCGCGATTTGAAAGGAAAAGTTACAACAGAGGCCGAAAAAATCATGGACTCAAACGGAGTATTCGCCTCGAATACTTCTACTCTGCCAATTACAGGTCTTGCAGAAAAATCTATTCGTCCAGAAAAGTTCATTGGAATACACTTCTTTTCTCCAGTACATAAAATGAAACTGGTGGAAATTATAAAAGGAGACAAAACTAACGATGAAACTATAGCAAAAGCCTTTGATTATGTATTAAAGATTAAAAAGATACCAATTGTTGTTAATGATAGTCGTGGATTTTACACTTCTCGTGTCTTCAGCACTTATCCGAATGAAGGATTAGCTTTACTCGCCGAAGGAAATTCCCCACAAGAGATAGAGTCTGCTGGTAAGAAAGCAGGTATGCCTGTTGGTCCTTTGGCTGTAATTGATGAAGTAAACATTGGTTTAGTAGCCGGGATTAGAAATCAAACCAGGAAAGATCTAGCCGCAGAAGGAAAGAAGCTACCGCCAGGACCAGCCGATCCAGTAATTGATTTGATGACTGAAAAACTAAATCGTTTAGGCAGAGCCAATGGAAGAGGTTTTTATGAATATCCAGATAACGGGAAAAAATACCTATGGCCAGAATTAAAAAAGTACTTCCCCCCTACCAAAAATCCTTTAAGCCAGAATAAAATGATGGAAAGAATGTTATTTGTACAGGTAATTGAAACTATTCGCTGTTACGAAGAAAATGTTGTCACCTCAGT
>CAJWGZ010000151.1 GCA_913041075.1 uncultured Fidelibacterota bacterium
ATCTTCCAAAATTACACCTGTAGTGGAATAAAATTTTCCCTCTTCCAAAGATGATATAATATTTTCAGTATTTAGGGCTTGTGCTTTGACCATAACCCACCCCCGGCCAGGGTAGGATTCACCGATCTTATTTTTATAGTAACCATGGGTATCATCCACCGCCAGGCCAAATAATGGTTCCAGGCCCTGGTGTAATCTCATTGCCAGAACAATATCCCACATTCTGTCTGTACTAGGGTGCGCGTCATCGCCCCAGTTTCCACCCCTAGGGTGACCATTATATACTTCGAAGAAAGTGTCTCCTTGTAAGTTTATCAAATCTTCTGCTACTATGCCCCAGCCGAAGTTGGGATGGTTTACATGGGCAAGCATAGCTTGCCCTGTTTTATCACGTTGTTCATATACCGCGTCGATATTCCGCTGCAGTACATCATGAGTGCTGTTCCCGCCCTGGGGCGCAATGAATTCCACCACATTGGTTGCGTTAACATGAATTGGGTATTCATTATAGCTATCAGTGATTTCTTCTGCCTGAATCATCAAGAATTTTCCCGGTTCTTCGAAATATTTCTTGAGTTTGTCTAGAGTGAGCAGAGCCATTTCCAGCGTATCTTCTACAATCCGGGTTATGGGCCATTCTTCCCCGAAGCGGCTACGAACGTCCTCCAACTTGGCTTTAGTCATAGATGGGGGCCACCCACCTGGGTCTTTATCCAGGACTTTTATCCATTTTTCTCCCACGGAAAGGATATTATGATCTGAAAGAGCAAGGAAATCGTAGCCCTGGTCCTTGTACCAGGCAACTGCTATTTCTGGGGGCGCGTCACCATCGCTCCAGAACGTATGGGTATGCAGGTTGCCTTTGTACCAACTATTTAACTCCGGACTATCTAGGCAGCAAATCCATAGAAATGGAATGCAATATAGAAACCATTTCAAATTTCGCTAACCTTTTTCCCTAATAAAAAGCCTTCAATTCTTTTTTTCAATTCATCTCTCGTTTCTCGGTAGGGAGGTAGATCTTGCGGATCTGCTTCCCAGCCATGATAGGGATCATCCAGACCCCAATGTATTTGTTCCACATTTCCCGGAAAAGTGGGGCAGGATTGTTGTGCATTATCGCAGACGGTAATGGCGATATCAATTCCAGTGTCAAGATAATTATTGATGGGTTCAGACTTATGGTGGGCTATGTCAATCCCCCACTCCGCCATAACTGCCACGGAAGCGGGATGAAGATGGGAAGGATGACTGCCGGCGCTGTGTACTTCAAATTTGTCTCCGGCCATCTGCCGTAACAGTCCTTCGGCCATCTGCGATCGGCAGGCATTACCTGTACATATGAAAATAACTTTCTTTTTATCCATATTTAAGTTTACGCTAGCTAGCAATAATCTACAAAGCTGTGCATGATTGCATGGTGTCTGAGCCGATTAAATTCTAAATTTTGTCCGTTTATGGCTGAAAAAGAATCCACAAACCCACTATTTTCGAACCCGCTTGAGGCCTATCCCGGGTTAACTGTAGCTGATCTGAACCAGTATCTGCCCGCCTTGCAGAAAACGGATGATATTGAAATGACCCTTGAAACCATGCATGATGGTGTGTTTTTGACGGATGGGCTGGAGGGCTTGCGTAAACTACCAGCAGCCAGTATCGATATTATTATTACGGACCCACCGGAAAGCCCCTGGCGCGGTAAAGATAGACCTGGCTCACCCATGACTCTTCAGGAATACTATAAGTGGAATAGTAACTGGCTGGAAGAGGCACACCGGGTCCTTAAATCCACAGGCGCATTATATTTATTCTGTGATTGGCGATTGTCAGGGATGTACCACTCAATGCTTACAAATTTTCTAAAGGTACAAACCCGTATCACTTGGCGGAAAATGCAAGCCGGTGAAACATCAAAAGCAGTTACCTGGAAAAATCAGGCGGCCGACATCTGGTTTGCCACCAAGACCAAAGATTTTCTTTTTGATCAGGAAGCGATCTCTGATCAGAAAGACATGGAACCGGCGCTAGCACAAGGATCAGGGCCTTCCAATCTATGGGTCGATATACTGGATACCCATGTTACCCCTGCTGAGGAAATGAGCGGTGATAAGCCTGAATTACTTATTGAACGTATTTTGAAGGCCAGCAGTTTCAAATTAAACTGGGTCGTGGACCCGTTCATGGGCAGTGGTGGTGTTGGTGTGGTGACAAAGAAATTAGGGCGACGGTTCATCGGCTTTGAGGCCGATCAGGACCAGTTGCTGATTAGTATGAAACGAATTGACCAAAGCTAAGGGATAATTATGTCATTATTTGATACGATACAAAGTGATATGTATGCCGCAATGAAAAGCGGTGATAAACATAAAACCGGCACGTTACGTGTTGCACTTTCCACACTGAAAGATAAGAAGATCGAGAAGCGGGAAGATCTCACGGATGTGGAAGCGATAAAGATCATTCAAAATCTGGTAAAACAGCGTAAAGAAGCGGCCGATATCTATAAGGAAAACGGCCGCAATGATCTCATGGAAAATGAAAATGCTGAACTAGAGATACTTAATGCTTATTTACCGCAAATGATGTCAGAAGATGATCTACGTATTCTTGTGCAAAAAGTGGTCGATGATACCGGTGCGTCAAGTCTGAGCGACATTGGCAAGGTCATGCCGGAAGTGATGAAAAATTCGGCTGGGAAAGCTGATGGTAAAATGGCCCAGTCTATTGTCAGGGAGTTGCTGCAATAATCATGATCCTGTTCCTTGATGTTCTGGCGAGCTTTTTTATGGTTGTAATGGGTGGCGTTGGTTTTCGCCGCGGGTTCATTGAGGAAATGGGGAGATTATTGGGCCTGATTATATCCACAATCTTTGCCTTGAATTATTATCTGGATCTGGCAGGATTAATCCTAGGAATAGTATCAGTCAATACATTCGTTATCATGGTTATTAGTTTCGCTATTATCTTTTCACTGATGTTATTCATTACCAGAGTGCTAACCAGGTTTTTTCATATTCTATTAACTTCCAGTGGGACAAAGTTTGCGAACCGATCAATGGGGTTTTTGTTTGGTGCGGTAAAAGGCATGATTATCCTTATGTTATTGT
>CAJWGZ010000152.1 GCA_913041075.1 uncultured Fidelibacterota bacterium
TCATCCACAGTTAGAATTTCAAATTTTTTACATGGCTCAAGTGTAATACCCCATTTACCTACGTGTTTACCTACTCGTAGTGGCCCCATTAATAACAGCATTTGTAATTTACCTAAGCCCCATCCAGTACATAAATAACCATGATCATTGATTGGAGACGCACCAGGAGCAACTTGATACCCACCGCCAAACATTTCTGACATTGAAAAGACAAAAAGAGTAAAATCAACCACTTTGCCAGGCTTGTCATCGATTTTGATCCAGGCAAAACGCTGTTTCCAGCGTAAAATTTCAGTCACACCAAGATAGGTATATTTTATATTTCCCCGTATCCATTTGGCGCGGCTCAGCTTTGCTCTAGATATTGTTGAGGTAATGCCACCATCAGATTCTAAAAATATCCAGCGGACAATTCTCCCGGGTTTAGTTGCTTCACCATTCCACTTTGGGTCTACAGTCGGAGTTGGATAATTATTTTCACCAGGCATAGGTACAGCTTCTAACCGGAGTGCACCTACATGACGGTCTTTTCCATTTTTAAATATGTTAATAATTGCTTCTAAGTCTTCCAATGGATAGCCATGATTTCGGGCAACATCATTACCTGTCCCACCGGGCAATATGCCCAAAGGAAGATTACTACCCCTTAATCCAGATGCTACTTCATGTACTGTGCCATCACCACCATTAGCCACAACAAGATCGATATCCTCGCGATCTTTAAGAGAAAAAGAAATTTCTGAGGCGTGTCCCACTCTTTCCGTCAGATGAACTTCTGTTTGAAACCCGGCCTCTTCCAATTTTGGTTTAGCGGATTCCCAGAGTTTCAGTGATTCGCCATCCCTTCCAGCTGGATTCACTATACAAGCTATAATTTTTGAGCTGTTTGTTGCTGAGGACTGGGGAGAACGGGTTTCCAATTAAGTGAAAACCACTTGCAATGAATTAACTATAAGTTGCGCCTGTTTAACCGTATTTCTCTGGTTTATAATAAAACTGTTTTCCTCTAGTTCCTGGCTCAAGAAGCATCTGTAGATAAGGGACTCTTTCCTCGTCAAATAACTCAAGACCTTTTAAAAATGGGTGATTATTTATAATACCCGCGTCTCCTTGATCCTGGTGTTCAAACAATGCTGCCTTTAAATACAAATCAGCGATAAATAAATTATCATCTTGTAACGCAAAGGCTTGAAAATACCGTTCATGTCCAAGGAAATCTCCAATATTACTACCGCAGTTATTCATAGTTAGTATTGACCCGTCTGTATCTCCGAATTCGATGGCATTATCTGCTCGGTTTATTTTTCCATATTCAAGCTTTTTATAGGATGGCAATTTATAATAATTGGCGCTGTGATCCAGATGTTCCTGGCAGGTACTGCCCAGGGAAAAGACATACATTGCGAATTTAGGAACTCCTCGGGATAAGTCAGGCGTAACGACGATAGAGGCAATTAATTCTTGGAATTTGGGGAGGTGGCCAAGTCCACCTTCAGGAAAATTAAAGGCAGTAATATTCAACAATGAAACGCCGGGCACTATTTCCATTGGACTAATCTGTTTTGGTAATAAGGGATTAATAAGATCAGTGTCAACCTCATAAAATGTGGTCATGGCAAAATCAAATTCCCAAATGATGAGATTATCCACTGCAACATGTTCTGTCATAATATCACCATCTTTTATAATGCGAACTCATATTCCTTGGCTGCATCAATTAATGCTTCGGCGCACCCTTCAAGTTGTTCTTTTGTATGCTCAGACGTAACGAATGCACGGATAATGGACTTATTCTTTTTCACTGCTGGAAACATCATAATAGAAAAATCATATCCTTTTCTCATTAAATAATCACCTAGCGGGATCGATTTACGTTCATCACCAAAAATAATAGGTATCACCCATGACTGTGAGGTCCCAATATCCACCTTGTTTTTGAGCAAAGATCTAAGGTAATCAGAATTTTCAACGATACGTTTACGCTTTTCATCGCCATCAGGCCCGGATGCTAATTCAAGCGCTTTTAATATACCCCCCGTTACCGCTGGGTCCAGCGCACAGGAAAACATACGCGATCTGGCATAATAGTTTACGTAGTTAATCAATTCCTGTTTTGCATATAAACAACCACCAACACCACCAAAAGATTTACTGAATGTTCCAATAAGAAGGTCTACATCTCCTAATACGTCAAACTTTTCAACGGCCCCCTTTCCTGTTGCACCGGCAACCAAGAGAGAATGTGCTTCATCCACTAAAATTGATGCGCCATATTTCTTAGTGACCGTTACGATATCCTTTAAGTTCCCGTAATCACCATCAGTACTGTATACTCCCTCCACGCAAACGAGTATCCGTCTATTTTCTTTAGCTATCCTTTTGAGTATTCTTTCAAGAAATTCGGCATCATTGTGTCTAAATAGTTTGAGCGTACCTTGAGACATTACTGCGCCATCAATCAATGATGCGTGTGATGAATGATCCAGTACAACATAATCCCCTTTGTGAATGTAACTTGATACGACTCCAATATTAGCACCATAGCCTGAGGAGAATAATGATATACCATAACCCTCTTGACCAAAAAAGTTTGTAAGGGCATGTTCTAACTGTTTGTGAATATCAAAAGTGCCATTAAGCAACGGACTACCGGTGGCACCAAGGCCGAATTTATCTAATGCATCCTTCGCAGCATTAATTACTTCAGGATGATTGGCGTAACCCAAATAATTATAACTTGAAAAATTGAAAAGTTTATGCTCATCACCATGAATTCTTCGAACACCTATTTCGGGTGTTTGTGGTGTTAGATGAGGTGTTTCAAATGTGTATTTGTCCGCACTTATGACATCATTACGCCATTGGTTGAATTGTTTTATTTCCGCATGATTTTTTCCAGAACTCCGGGAGAACATATCCAAGGTAAATTCAGTATAGGACGGCTTTTTCTCTTTGCTTTTTTGTTCTGACATATATTAAATGATTTAGATAAAGTGTTACAGAATTTGCGCCAAAAGATTAGGTAATATAAGCTCAATTACCAATCAAATTAAAC
>CAJWGZ010000153.1 GCA_913041075.1 uncultured Fidelibacterota bacterium
CGTGCTTCCCGGCTTGCCACTGACACCTTCAACCGCATCTCGCTTGAGGGCTTCGGTGTATAATGCCAGTTGCAGACTGCCTTTGGCTTTTTCCTTATTCTTGCTAGTCTTGTAATCCACCACAGCTAGGCGATTACCTTCCTGATCAATACGGTCAATCTTCCCAGATATCATGACTTGCAACTCATCAATGGTAAAACTGAATTTTCGCTCCCGGGCCACTACTTGTGGAGGATGATCTTGAATATACTGGTGGTATGCGGTTAGTAGTTCCCGGGCCTGGATCTTGAATTCCTCTTCACGTAGCAGATATTCAAAAGCATCGGTGCGCCAGTGTTTTTCCAGCAATTGCAAAAGGTTATCTAGGCTCTGGTCTTCGCTACCATGGAATTCATCCAGCACATTATGGATGATAATACCAAATTCCATGGTGACCCGGGTTTTACGCTCCGGCACCCTGTCAATGTGTTTGAGACGATATTTATAGGGGCAGGTCTCGTAATCACCAATACTACTGGCAGAAAGCCTCAATAAATTTTCCGACCCAGATTGGCTAGATGCTGTTTCGGATAAATTTTCTTGTTCAAGACTTTGCATCTCGGCTAGGATATGGCTGGCATTATCATATTGGTGGGCTGCGATCTCGCGGCTTAGATCCACCAAAAGACGCTGTTTCTGTTCGGTTAATTTTGGTTGCTGCAATGCTTCTTCAGTGATGGTCATAGCACGAATCTCCATGGTTTCTGGGTTATCTAGTTCTAATTCCTTGGTAAAGATTGACTGGGATTTAGTTGGACCGTACAGATACAACTCATCCTTGGCTCTTGTACAGGCTACATGAAACACCCGTCGCTCTTCTTGTAGATGGACTTCATTTGCTGCGGCTGTATTTACCGCGGACCATTTTTTCCAGGTTTCCGGGATACGGTCCAAAACTTTGGGTCGTTGCAGCCGCATGGGGAAGCTTCCAGCCCTGAGGAAGGGTACGATCACAATAGGAAATTCAAGGCCCTTGGCCTGGTGTACTGTCAATACCTGTACGGCTGTCTGCTGGTCATACTCCAGTGGCTGAGCCGCATCTATGGTCAGGTTCATTTGCAGTATATTCATGTAATGCAGCCAACTGCCCAGGGAAGGTTCGGTCTCGATAGTGGTGAAACGTTCTGCCAGTGACATGATCCGTGCCATATTGGCTAGATTCAACCGTTCCTGGTAGCGGTAATTGGTTCGCAATTGCTGCAGCCGCGGTGTTTGCTTCAATATCGAAAGGATGGCCCAGACCATTTCATCCGGTCCGGTATTTTTTCTAAGCGTATCCAGCAGCTTTTCCCGCGCGGATAATACCCATGAAACGGTTGTATTATCTTTGGCCTGTTTTGCCATGGCAGCCACCCGTTCCGTAATTGAGGCCCGCTGACATACGTTATAAAAATTGGAGGTCCAGTCGTGCCCAAGATGGGTTTTGAGTATCCGAAACAATCCAGCTTCAGCCTGTTCATCTTCGGCAATTACATGGCCCCAGGCCAGCACATCCTTGACAATGGGTACGTTAAAAAATTTCTCCACGTGAATATCTACTGGTATTGCCGCCTGCTGCAGTGCATTAGCCATACTTTTTACGTGGCCCCAGGTACGGCAGATGATAGCCACATCGCCAAAAAGATGATTATTATTTTCTACAAGGTCACGAACTAATAAAGGTACCCCCATGACCGTATCTTTGGATTCTGTGGGAAACCAGACCGGTTTTGGGCCGTTTTTGGGTAATTCCCGCGGTCGATAAAGTATTTTTTCCTGTCGATTGATATTGCGGGTTATGGAGGCGTTAGCCAGATCAAGGATTTCGCTTGATGAACGATAATTTTCCAAAAGTTTCACTACTGTGTATTTGGATAAAGTCTGGTAGCGATCCTCAAAATCCTTGATGTTGTAGTAATTGGCACCACGGAAACTGTAAATGCACTGGTCTTCATCGCCAACAACAGTTATACTGGGCTCATCTCCAGCAATAAGATTAATGATCTTATTCAGGGCATAATTGTTATCCTGATACTCATCGATAAAGATATGCTGGTATTTATCACGTACTATATTCAATATATGAGGGTGCGTATTGAGCATGGTCCAACAGTCCAGGATCATATCGCCGTAATCCACGACCCCCAGTTCGTCCTTTTTATCCTGGAAAAAATCAAAGAGTTGTACCAAGTCAGCAAGTTGCAGCAGTACATCTTCTTTGTCTGCATCGGCATGTAAGTTGGGAAAAATATCCGCGATCACAGCTGTGGATAGCAAAGCGGGATCATATAGTTTCTTGATATCGGCAGGTGCTAACAATTCGTCTCTAATCCGATCGATAAAGGGGATGAATGACCCGCTTATGGCACCATAAGGATTGGCTCGAAAAATACGGGACTGTATAAAGGTCAGCTGGTCGAAATGATTAATAAAAAAATAGGTAATATCTTCTTCCTGCCAGAGCAGTTTTTCAGCATTGGCGTTTATAGCGTGTTCGCGTACCAATGCATTACAAAAACCGTGGAAAGTACTAATTGTTATATCATCTGCCATCGGTCCGGTCAAATCACGAATCTTTTTCCTGATCTCCAACGTTGCTTTCTCTGTGAAAGTTAGCAGTAGCATATGCACCGGAAGGACTTGCTTACTTTGGATCAGGTGGTTTACACGATGCAGTAATGTGGTTGTCTTTCCCGTGCCGGCTCCGGCAAGGATCATCAGTGGTCCAGGCGGGTTGTAAATTGCTGTTTTCTGGGCAGTATTTGGTTTAAATGAAACGGGGACCGATTTCATAAACAAAATTAGATAGGATTCCCCATAATGTCAGGGATCAAGTTTGGTATTTTACTATTGATCGTTTTCTATTTAACCTTTCTATAACCAATGCGTCTAATCTGGTAAGAATGGATGAAAACAGACCGAGAACTCATACAGGAATTTCAAAGGGGCAGCGATGCAGCATTTAATGAACTCGTACGTAGATATCTGGATTTGGTTTACCGCTTTTTTCAAAAGA
>CAJWGZ010000154.1 GCA_913041075.1 uncultured Fidelibacterota bacterium
AAACTTTCGGCAGAGCAATTCTCAGGCAAGTCCTGGGTTGTGTGCCAATAATTCGCATAACTATTTGGATAATTAAAATCGATAATGTCAATTGCAGGTATTCTCGCTTCATCCCATAGTGGTACATGATCATCGTAAAGCGTATATACTATACGTGATTCAAATGCGTCCAGGCTTAATTCCTCTGCCATGCTCCACAATTTTTTTACCAACTGTCTATTTTGCCGGTAAGAATTGCGTTCTATCGGAATATGTAACTCAGCATCGCCAATCATATCCAATATTATGGCTTCATCAGGTTTCTCTATGGGTAAATCTTTGGCGAATGCTAGCGATCCTTGCGCATAGCTTTTTGGAGTACCGGATCTACCCATATCTTCACCATCAAACAGAACAAGTGTAATACCAATTGGGGGTGGCGAAGCATTTAAAATTCGCGCTAGTTCCAAAATAACCGCCACACCACTGGCGCCATCATTGGCCCCAATTATCGGATCATTACGTTTTTCTGTGTCTGGATCCTCATCGGCCCATGGTCTTGTGTCCCAGTGTGCCCCAATCAATAACTGTTGAGGGTCACCTACTTTGAAGCGAGCAATAATATTGGTTAAATCATAACTTTTTTCATTAACCAAATCATCCAGGACAAAAGGCTGCAGAAGAATTGTATCTGCAAATCCGGAAAGAGTTTTTTGTAGATAATCCAAGCATTGCTTGTATCCATTTGAACCTGGGTTTCGCGGACCAAATTCACATTGTTCAACCAGATATCGAAAAGCATTCCCTTTATCAAAATTAGGTACTGCATTGTTGCAACTTGATAGGACGCTGATTGTGGAAATGGTTAGGATTATTTTGATTTGAATTCGCATTTAACTAGCCACTAATAGCTATATTAACATCAAATCCAAAGTCACGGTCAATTTTTTTACCAGTAGTCATGGATTTATTTTCATGATAGCCGTAGATCATGCTGCCGCTGACTTTGGCAGAGAAGGTATAGGTAATACGAATGCCCGCTTTCCAACCAGAATTAAATGCCGTTTGTCCAAATTCCAACCCACCATTTTTACTACCTAACGTCTCACTTTCGTTCATATCAAAATTAAATTGAAAATTAACGGTATTTTGAATTTTATAATCTTCCATAAATGGCAGTGGAATAGTTATACCGCCTCTATGGCTGTAGTTAGCGCTCGATGTATAACTTTTATCACGATGAACAGTAATACCAGTCGGTACCCGGTCCAATGATTTTGATAAATTATGACGAAAATTCATTGATATACCTTTTTGCAAATTTGCAGTTAATCCAACCAGCGGTGAAAAATTAGTGTTGATTCTAGATGAGCGTTCAAACTCTTCAAAATCAGTAATGAAATTACCTAAATCAAATAATGGCATATTGGGACCATCAAAATTTTCAAATTGCCAGTTACGCGTTTCTTTACCACTAAATCCGTGTTCCAATGAAAGCGAACGCAGATACTTTTTCAATATGGGTAGTTTTTCCAAACCAGACCAACGAATACTCCAACCCGGAAAGGGCAAGCCATTTTCTAATTTTTCTCCATACGCAAAATAATCACGTGACATGTTTCTTTGCTCAGTTCCCGAGCCACTTCTTGTTGTGGAAACATTTTGCGCATAATTATAACTGGAAGTGATACTTTTTGTAAGATTCAAACCAGAACGTAGTGAAAAATCGCGTTTGTGATCCCACGCACCAATATCAGATCCAATTTTTTCTGAGTGATCTAGACCATGGTCAGGTTGCCATCCAAAACGGTAACCCAACGGTACATCACCAATTACACCACGCCCTGTCCTGTTAAGATTTTCCGTATAACTAAAATTAATCGGGTTGACTTTCCTGATCAATCCATGTACAAAAGTTAGGACGGGTATATCTTTTTGTTTTTTCTCTGTTGGCTTTTCCTCTTCTGGTTTCGACCCCCTCCGTCGCGATCTTCCTGTAGGTGCTGCTGCCTTTGAAGGCGGTTTATAAATTACTTCAAACATATTAACCAAATTTAAAGCGATGCTTGATGAAAATCGTAACTGTGTTCCAATATTGGCACCACCCAGTGTGCTTTCTCTGTCCTGGTTCCAGCTGTATGCTGAAGAGTAATTTATGTTTGGTTTTAACCAGGTAAAAATTACTGGATTAAATGTTGTGGTTAAATTCTCCGTGATATTTTCTACAACACCCGGGTCCAGGTCTCTCATCGCCATCCATGCGTAACCGCGATAATCCTGAAGATCACTTTTGATGGATTGAGTGTATTTCGTTTTTAAGGCATCAGTTAGTATATAATCCAAAGATAAATTTCTATTTAATCCAAAATTATATGAATCCGGTGATTGTCCGCCAACACGTTTTGTCCTTTGGCTTAAGGCTTCACTAAAATTCATAGATGCATTCAGGTTTGTAGGTGTATAATAAAAATGTATCTCACTCAGTTTTGGTCCGATCCAGGGTATAGGTTTTGTCCATTTTAAAGGACTAATGTAATTATTTCGGCCAAAAGGAAGTGTATAGCCCAATTTACCAGAGTATTTTTCGTTCAATACTTCTTTATTGATCTCATTTGATGAAAATGATCTACTGGCACTAAAACTTGGTTTCAGTTTATCCAGAGTATATTTAACAATTTTGTTATCCGATTTACTTGATTTTGTCAAAGATGTACTAAAATTCATACCCGTAGATTTCGTTAGGACCGAGTCGGGAGCGGCACCTTCATTTACAAGAATATCAGAACCCGGAAAATATTTTGGGGTATTCGTGACATTAGTCATCGATAGGTTCACCGGTATGCTTATTCCCCATGATTTCGGTAAGAGTTTATGTATTTGCACATTTGTATTTAGAGAAAAGTTCTCCCCAGTTTGATTGGTGCCGAGGCGCTGCTGCAGCACATGAAAATTGGCATCCTTTCGACTATAAGTAAACGACGTATTTGCTATGTCCGCTAAACTGAATCTTGATGTAAG
>CAJWGZ010000155.1 GCA_913041075.1 uncultured Fidelibacterota bacterium
GCTAGTTTATTCATAGCCAGAATAATTTCAATACGGTCCTTGAAGAATTGTGCAACCTGTCCCCAGATGGAACTTGATTCCCGTTCACCTGCAACCTGCATATCGCCTAAAGCTGCGACCTTTCCATCACTGATTAATTCCTTAAACCGGTTTTTCATCCAGTCCGGATCCAGAGAGGCCGCATACATGGCCCCAATAGTTGAACCGGCACTGGTGCCGGCAATCATGGTTGGATAAATATTACTATTATGTAGTACCTGCAACGCCCCAATGTGCGCCCCACCACGGGCACCACCGCCGCCAAGAGCCAACCCAATGGTCTGATTGCTCATTCTAGTTATCTAATGCTTCACTGCGGGGTGTAATTTTCACGGTCATTTCTACCTTTTCCTTGGGATTGTCACGTCGGTCCCGGGGCGTATTCACGATTTTCTGGATTATATCAAGTCCTTCGATTACTTGGCCAAAAACCGTGTATTTATTATCCAGTTGCGGCGTAGGTCCTGCACAAATAAAGAACTGACTTCCGGCACTGTTTGGCGCCTGAGAACGGGCCATGGAAAGCGTGCCAGCAATGTGGAGTCGATCATTGAATTCTGCCGGCAGTGTCCAGGTCTCAGGATTTTCTTCTTCACCTTCACCATAGAATTTTGCCGCATAGCCGCCCATACCATCATTGGAACGGTCATCATCTTTGGAATTAGGATCACCGCCCTGAATCACAAATCCAGGGATCACCCGGTGAAAGGTAGTGCCATCAAAGTATCCGTTTTTCGCGTGGGTAATAAAGCTATCCACATGCTTTTTCGCAATGTTGGGGTAAAATTCCAATACCATATCACCATATTTTGTAGATATCACCGCTACATCCGGCTGTTTTTCGCAACTAGTCATTATTATTGATCCAATCATTATTAATGTTATTATTCGTTTCATTTCAAACTCCTGCTTCCTGGTTTCAAAACGGGAATACTAGCTAATTCTTCCGGCACTTCATCAGCCCCGTAGCTTACCACTTCCAGTTCTGTAACACAAAATTGATTATCATGCAATTTTACCGCGCCCCCGGACCGATCAACTAGTACGCCAACCCCAACAATGTTAGCGCCGGCTTTGATAACCACATTCATCACTTCCTGGACTGAGCCACCGGTAGTAACCACATCCTCGACTACCAAGACATTATTCCCGGCTAGAATCTCAAAACCGCGACGCAGGGTCATAACCCCACTCTCGCGTTCGGTAAAAATTGTTTGAACGTTGAGTTGACGCCCTACCTCTGTACCCAGGACAATGCCTCCCACTGCCGGGGAAATGACCAGGTCAATAGACAGATCCCGGAAATAGTCAACGATCTCATTAGCAAAAAGCTGTAAGTGTTCCGGGTGCTGCAATACTTTGGCGCACTGAAAATAGGAGGCGCTGTGTCGGCCAGACGTGAGAATAAAATGACCTTGCAACAAAGCACCTGTTTCACGAAAAATATCCAAAACCTGATCAGAAATGCTCATTTTAAATCCTGCATCATTTCTACGTAGTGCTGTGCTTCAGCACGGATATCCTTGAAACCCTGATTTCCAGCAAATATTATGCTCCGGGAAACATTAATCACAGCGATTCCATTCGTATTCCCTGATCTGAAACTGGTTTCCAGATCGCCTCCCTGGACCCCAATCCCTGGAATCAAGAATGGCAGTCCCGGCGCCAGTTCACGAATTCCTGCAATTTCAGCGGCCGATGTACCACCAACCACCAAACCCAGATTATCATTGCTATTCAATTTGCTCACAAGCCTGGCAACGGACTCAAAAAGCCGTTCCCCATTGCTTTCATTATTCTGGATATCACTGGCGGAGGCATTGGATGTGCGGCAAAGTACAAAGACACCCTTTTCACTAGCCTGTGTAAAAGGTTCTATTGCATCGCGGCCCATATAAGGATTAACCGTAACTGCGTCAAAACCAAAGTATTCAAATAAGCTGGCAGCATATTGCCGGGCGGTGTTACCAATGTCACCCCGCTTAGCGTCACCAATAGTAAGGGCCGAATCACCGATCCATTCCATGGTCTCTTCCAGCCACTCTATACCGGCACTACCCCAACGCTCAAAAAAGGCCAGATTGGGTTTGTATACCGCCGCCAGTCCTGCGGTAGCCTCAATAACTTTCCTGGTGTGTGCTTTTAAATCATCCAGAGTCGAATGATTCATCTGGAGTGCTTCAGGGTTTATATCCAGGCCAACGCAGAGGTGGGAACCTGTGGCAGAAATATGCTCTGATAGTCGTGTGTTAAACGATTTCACCGGCGGGGAATTTACTTCCGTTACCTCCAACCAGAAAGCAAGGATTGTCGATGTTTTTTCACTCATATTCAAATTTGGTGGGTAAATTCGCTGCTATATGGAACAATTGAATTTAACCGTGAAACTGGCCTCGAAATCCCGGGTTATCGCTTCCTCCGGACCATTTCAGATCGAACTGATGGAACACGTGGGTGAAGAGGATCATCCCCAGCTCATCGAAATATCCCGGCACCTGTCCAAGGAATTCGGGCAAGCGGCAGTCCTGACCAGAACTACCATACAAAAATATTTTAATAAACAGGGATCCTTGCCCTTTATCGCTCGCTATCGCGGCGATATCATTGGCTATATTATTGGCGTTCCTTTGGAAGAGCTTAGTACCGAGCCCTGGGCACGAACGGATGAAAATTTTGACAAGGCCAATACCTTATATACATATGCGTTTGTGGTTATGAGCAAGTTTAAGGGTAACGGTTACGCCAAGATCCTCAAGCGGGTGTATCTCAGCTGGGCCAAGAAACGGGATGACATCCGCTACATTACCGGACACGTAAAGGAATCCATATCCGCGAAATTTACCGGTGATATTAAGATCATTAGCCGGGTGGATAACTGGCAGGGTACAGGAAAAACATTTGAATATTATCAGCG
>CAJWGZ010000156.1 GCA_913041075.1 uncultured Fidelibacterota bacterium
ATTCATTCAATTCAATAGTAGTTGAAAAAATAAAATCTGCTCCTGTATTTTCTAATTCTTTTTTTTCTCGAAAGCCCCACAATACTCCCGCTGATATCATACCAGCCCTTTTTGCTGTTTGCATATCTACGCCAGAGTCACCCACAAAAAGGCAATGATCAGGATCAACACCAAGCTCTGATGCAACATATTTCGTGCCCTCTGGATTGGGCTTTATAGAAAAATTTTTACCTGCACCTAATGTGAGTAGATTATATCTGTTAAAAAATACTTCTACACATTTTGTGGCATACTTGTGGAGTTTATTTGTTACTACACCAAGTCTTATTTCTGAACGAATTAAATAGTCAAGTATATCATATATTCCATCATAAACGGTGGTATTCTTATTTAAATTTTCTAAGTATGATCTTTTTGTTTCTTCTAAAAGTGTATAAAAATCTTCTTTATAATTATTTGGTAATGCTGCAAGTAATGTATTTTCAATCCCATTGCCAATAAATTCTTTGTATTTGCTTATCGAATGAGGGGGATAATCATATTTAAGCAACACCGAATTGACTGTACATTGCATATCCGCTAAAGTATCCAATAATGTTCCATCTAAATCAAAAATAACACCACGTAATTTTTTATATTTCATTTATTTGATCTACCACCACTCCTACGAATATAAAACCATGCCACTGGATGGGGTTCGATGTTAAGCTAAATAAAGAATCTATTTCAACAGCACCATTTTCTTAGTCTGCCTGGTTATGGGTCTAGCCAGCCGCTTTACGGACCTCTGCACTAGCCCTTGCACCGGACTCAATAGCACCATTCATTGAAGCACGATGGATGGAAGTGTGCTCCCCTGCAAAGTGAACCAATCCCTCTTGCTTCATGGCTATTTGCAGAAAATCTTTCGCCTGTCCAACGCCGGGAAAAGAATAGCTTCCTTTGACCCACGGATCTTCGTTCCAGTACTTAGCAATGCCTCCCTCCCAGTACTCTGGCGCTTCACCCCAAACTCGTTTTACTGAATCTTGAGCCACCTCCATCCTACCTTCCGGAGACAGGTTTCCCAGTTTTTGGGCATCTTTGCCAGATGTGAAGGAAAGCACGATCCCGCGAGGCCCTGGTTGATCGATGGAGTGGTGATAGATTCGGCGCAGGGGAGTATCGGTGAAGACCCGCTGCCCTAAACTTCCCGGTTCATCCCAAAACCGCTTCGTAAATTGCATAGCAATTTTCATAACGTGACCATAAGACAGTTCGCGAATACACTTCATCTTTTCTGCCGAAAACTCCGGCTCGATGACTGTATCCCGCAACACTTTGAACGGCATGGCAATGACGATGCGGGACGCTGTTAACGATTGAAGTTTCCCTCCTTCCTCGAACCAAACTTCCACGCTCTTTTTACCATGCTTAATGCGGCGCACCGGACGACGGTACATAATTTTGGAAGAAATCGCCTTGGCAAAGCTCTTTGGTAGCTGATCATTGCCACCAAGGATTCTGCCTTCATTTGTATCCTCGTTGAAAGCACCTGCCATGTAGTGATTCATAACGAGAGCCAAGGCCGACATGGTCTCCGGCCTACCAGTACTCTCCGTTGCATTGGTATACGTATAAAGATTGATAATATCATCCGGTGCTCCTTCATTTCGCAATAAATCAGCTACGGATATTTTATCTAGAGCAAGGACTTCAGCGGTTAAATGACCAAGTTCTGCCAGCGTTTTCTCAGGTTTAATTCCATCAAATTCGTGACAGCTCGAACAACTGATATTAAACTTTTTTGCCGATTCCTGAATCTTCTCCACCCATCGGCGTACCCAAGGACCTTCCTGTCCAAACAGTTTACCATTTTTCACACCTTCAAAGGGCAATTTAGATTGTTGCTTCTGAAAATCGGCCATCTTGTACCGGTGATCCCGGACAAGGATTCCATCATACAGTTTTGCAGGCAAAACTTTCAGGCCAAATTTCTTACAAAACTTGTGAGCATAGGTGTCATCTGAATTCACATATTCAGCCCCCATCTCTGCGTAAAGCCCGTCAGCAAAAGGATCACGGTAAGTGCTCACCCTACCACCGGGGCGTGTTCGAGCTTCCAGCAATGTCACATCGAACCCGGCCTGTTCCAGTTCATAGGCAGAACTTAGGCCGGCAAGCCCAGCACCAATAACAATTACACGTCTGTCTGACCCGGGTGCTGATGATAAAACTCGCGCTGTCGCCAGGGGAGTTATCGCTGCCACAGCCACACCAGCTCCGCCTTTTTTGATGAAATCTCTTCTCGATATGTTTTTCATTTTGCAATCCTTTGTTTGAGCTTGAGACGTATCATTAAGTCAATATTACGTATCACCAGTCCTCAATGTCTATAAACAAAAAACCGCCAAAAGACGGGTTTTCATTGTATCGGGTGATGGATTTGAACCAGCGACCTCCCGGATTTGAGCCCGGCAAGCTACCATATATTGTTGAAGTGCCCTTGGTAGCAATATGATACGATGCAGTGCAATAATACCCTGATTACCAGGGCATTAAACCCATTTGTTTCTTTCCTAAATCTGTGAGGTCGTCTATCGTGGCTCTACCTCGATAACTCACTTCGTAGTTTTCTGGGGCGAAATCTGGAGCGCTCTCTCCCGCTAAAAAGCGTTGTTCCTGGGTTTCTAGATAATCACTATTTTTTTTGCAAAATGGCGATGCACCTATGTACATCACATTACTAAAGTTATTCCCTGCATGCAAATCTTCTACAGCGTGAGTTAAATCTGGGTGCCACCAAACCGTATCTCCCGGATAAAGATTTGGTATCGATACCAGGCCTCTTAAAGGAAGATCATGCCACTCTGGTCTAGTATCTAAGGCTCTGCCTGGTGATGCACCACACAACGAATCTTCCGGTACATCATCTAATAGGGCACGATATAATATATATACTATATTG
>CAJWGZ010000157.1 GCA_913041075.1 uncultured Fidelibacterota bacterium
CTTTTGATAATGGAACGTATCACCTTTATATGGACATTACCCATGAAACTGGTTTCTCCCACACCATGACCAATACATTTACCTATAATACTGAAAATACCATCTACGACCCCACTATTCTTACCGTAGAAAGAGATCCAGATGATTCATGGATGCTGAATACTATTGAGGACAGAATTACATGGAAAGGAAACCAGCCTGCATACAATGCCGGGGATGATATTGCATTGCAGTTTAAAGTAAGTAATAACGGGACACCGGTAGTGTTAGAACCCTATATAAACATGGGCGGCCACGCAGCGCTATTAAAAAAAGATAGGAGTGTTTTTGTCCACCTGCACCCCATTGGAACAATCAGCATGGCCTCGCAGGAAATGTTTCAAGAAAATTATACCCAGGGTGTACTTGATCGGGAAGATATATGTTTTTTCGGATTTGCGGATGATTCAACGGGAAATTATTTCAATAGCAATACATCACCAAATGGTGAGGTGAATTTCCCGGCAATTAAACTGGGAACGCCAGGTAATTACGCC
This sequence comes from uncultured Fidelibacterota bacterium, assembly GCA_913041075.1. Classification (GTDB taxonomy): domain Bacteria; phylum Fidelibacterota; class Marinisomatia; order Marinisomatales; family TCS55. The sequence goes on from CAJWGZ010000157.1 coordinate 537, forward strand.
ATCTGGGTACAAGTGAAAAGTGCAGGCGAGGTCATTACCCAGAAATTTGATTTCGAAGTGATTCTCTGATCATATTACCATGCTCAAGATCAAGGCTATCGAGAATCCAGTTAGGCCCAAGATCACCGTAAGTATTGTCCATGATTGCAAGGTCTGCCGTTCGGTAAGACCAAAATAACGATTCACCAGCCAGAAACCACTGTCGTTCACATGGGACATCATTGTAGCGCCAGAGGCGATGGCAATGACTACTAAAGCCTTATAAACTTCTGCCCCACCAAAGGATAGTAATAGTGGTGCCGTTAAACCCGCACTGGTGATCATAGCAACGGTAGCTGAACCCTGGATCACGCGCACCAATACGCTGCATACAAAAGCAAACATTATTGGCGTAGTTGTATCGCCGGCCAGGGATCGGGCCAACATAGCGCCGGCACCAGTATCGATCAAAATTTGTTTGAACATTCCACCTGCACCAGTTAGTAAAATAATCAAACCTGCTGGGGCCAGGGACTTACCCCATATTTCCTGAATGTCATCCCTGGTCATGCCTTGGCGAAGACCCAAAAAATACCAGGCCAGTAAATTCGCGATGATCAAGGCTGTAAATGGATGCCCGATTAGTCCGAGCCAAACAGTGAAGGCAGATGGGATCGACCAGGCTGTTTGCGGAATATGCTTTATTGCAGTGTTGATGACCATAAGCAATATCGGAATAAAGATAATTGTTATGATCATCCCAGGAGCAACATGACTCTTTTTATCCTCCGTTGTCTCTCCCATATAATCAGGTATGGCCACCTCGATTTTATTACTTACGTATGAGCCAAAAATCGGCCCACTGATCACAGCGGTAGGTATACCAATCACAAGGCCGAAAAGAATTACATAACCTAGATCTGCACCCAGTATGTGCGCTACGGCAACAGGTCCTGGTGTTGGTGGGATGAATCCGTGGGCAACAGCCAGTCCAGCCAGTAAGGGCATGCCAAAAAATAACAATGATTTACCGGTTTGTCTCTGTAGGGCATAAATGATCGGGACCAGGATAATGAAGGCCACATCAAAAAACACAGGAATAGAAACGATAAGTCCTGTTCCAACCATTGCCCATGGTGCCCTTTCCAAACTCATTTTTTCCAGCATATAATCTGCCAGGGAGCGGGCACCGCCGGTACGCTCCAGCAACGCACCGAATAAGGCACCAAGGCCCACAACAGTTGCTACAAATCCAAGAGTATCGCCCATACCCTTTTTCATACTGTCAATTATTGTAGTAGGGGGCATTCCGGCCAAGATACCTGCGACCATACTGGCAATCAGCAGTGCCAAAAACGCCTGTATTTTGAATTGCAGAATCAATAACAACAGTAAAGCGATACTGATAAGAACAGCCATTAGTAGTTGATAATCCATAATTAGTCTGTATGCCTTAACTTATCTAAAATACTCTTCACAATATGATCTGCTGATGACGAAATGTTAAAATGCCAGCCGTATTGCGGGGGTTCCAAATCCGCCAATTGTGAATCTAACAACTCTGGTTTGAAATAATGTCCCCTTCTACCAGCCATCCGTTCCTTGATTAGTTCTGAGCGACCGTAAAGATATACCCAAGTCATATCATTATTTACGCCTGAATGAAGAGCTGTTCTGTACATTTCTTTCAGCGCAGAGCAGGCCAGCACGGCGCCTGTGGCTACCTCCCATTGTGTCAGATTCTTACTCAATGTCTCCAGCCAGGATTCTCGGTCTAGGTCCTGCAGCGGTATTCCCTGCTCCATTTTCACAATATTGTCCTGTGGGTGAAAATCATCCGCATCATAAAATGGGATTTCCAACGCGGATGCCAAGGCCTTGCCTACTGTGGTTTTTCCAGACCCCGATACACCCATAACTACGATTATCATGATTACAATATATTGGCTTCAAACGTTTTGAACAACATTAGCAATAAAATCTTGCGCTCTATTCTTTCATTATACATTTTTATAATTAAGTTTGGGTTTAAGAAAAGATTGCTAACGAAATGAATGCCCGATGAAAAGATTGTATATATTAATAGGACTTTCTTTGCTGCAGGCCCAGTCGGAACCTATTAACCGCGCCAATTTCCGGATTGATATTGCCGCAACAAATGAAGAAATCGTAATTGATGGTGAACGTAATGAAACAGTTTGGAAAAATGCTGCTACAGCCAAAGACTTTTTCAGAATAACACCCATTGACACTGGCCTGGCCACTGCGAGGACAGAAGTACAGCTGACTTACAATGATGATCACCTTTTTGCAGCGATTATCTGTTACGACAAGGTACTTGGTAAACGTCCTGTAGAATCGCTGCGCCGAGATTTCAGTTTTCCAAAAAATGATAACTTCATCATTTTCATGGACACCTACA
>CAJWGZ010000158.1 GCA_913041075.1 uncultured Fidelibacterota bacterium
TAACTATCTACTGGCATCTAATCATGGTGACCTCACTCGAATTGCATTCAACATTTTATTAAGCTTTAGAAATTTCACTGATCCATCTTTTCGAATGAAAGCTATAGAAGCAATGCTCCCAGAATTATCAGGAGAACTATTTTTTGAATTGTTATCTGAGACTCATCAGCAATATTATGAAGAAAAATCAAAAAATGGATTCACAGTAAACGTAGAATTATTAAAAGACAATCATTTTGAGGCCATTTTGTCGAAACTTGGTCAATTCAGGAAGGATATTAAAAATATCCCAAAAGAGCAATTCTCGTTTATTCAGATATTATTACCGATTGTTGCTAACTATGGCATTCACCATCCGACAAAATATATCTGGGCACGGTCAGAATTATATTGGTGGCAAATTTCAGATTGCCCAAAAAGTATCATTTCATACGCTCAAAAGGCACAATATAACCTAGTGAATGGTTTTCGTTCCTGGATCGGACCAAACCAAAAGTTGGCCATCAACCGGAAAAACAGTACTGAGTATACTTGGAATGATGTAATCGTATTTGACGAACTAGTAAAACCTGAACTACGAGAAATGTTAGTATCAGCGCTAATCAATACAGCTGTTATCAGAGAATCGATATTTCTTTTCTATGATCATCGTTTAATAGAGTTGGACGATATTCAACCAGATGGTGTATGGGTTACCTTTTTAGGGAAAAACCATGGAAAAAGCGTATTACGTATTTTGGTTCAAACCAAAGATGATGAAGCGTACAACTTTGCCATCAATATAAATGAAGAACATGAAAAAAGATTCATGGAAGAAGAGATTAAATGGCTGGTAATAATGGGATCGTCTATTCATGGACAAAAATTTGTTGAAGAATTTGGCGGTTATTGGCCCGAATATAATCTATATACCGAAGAATATATTCCCGGCGAAACTCTCCATCAATATCTCGAACGAAATAGAAGTGAAATTGAGGAAAATTTAGCTCCAGATCGTTGGCAAATGCGTTGGCTTCATTTTATATGGAGTGGTGCAGCTGCTTACATCAATTTCTGGTGGCGTTCTGATAAAAAGGTTAGAATTGGTGATCCTTCTCCAAAAAACTTGATTATTCCTGAACACGATTACGCATCCGGAACGAGATTGATTTCGATTTCTAATCGAAAAAATACAACGGGAATTGCAAATCTACTTTTCAGTATCTATGGTGAATTTATTGAAGACACAGAAAATCATTACCCCGGTTTAAAACGAATGGCTGATTGGGAATTAATTTTCTCGGTGATATTGCAAGTAGCAAAAGTCAAATATGGAATACCTATAATTGCACAATTTAAAGAAGAGTTAAACAAAGACAAGATTAAACTCAGGAAAGCCAAGGAATTTGGTTTAACTATTGATCGAATTGATGATTTTGTCGATGAAGTGAATAATGATGGAGTATTGACCAAACGAATGGTTTTCGCCGCATTGCGATACGAGCGCTGGCTTGATCTAAACCAAAATGCAACATTACAAGCACGGACAACTATATTGCAGGAATTGTACCAGGATTATAACCTTGGTGACCTATTATTAGAATATCCTGAAACTCGGGTAAGGTTTTTTCTTATGACCTGTTTGAAGGATTCACGCCAGGAATTAAAGGATTTATTATGGGAATTACTGCGCGATTTGCGCGCCAGAAAAGTAACCGAAGATGATTTACAGAATAGACTTCATCACATCCATGAAAATTTAAAAGTAAACGATGAAGAACAACATTTTCTTACTCACCTGGTGTTTAAGCATCTGGCGGCTGCAGATTTTATTGAGCTAGTAACAATGGATGAAGGAGAACGTGGCCGTATTGATTTAGTTATGTTGTGTGAGGATAATGAAGGCAATGGTTATAGAATACGACCACCTTTTCACCCTAAGGAGATCGCCCGTTTCCATTCCTTATTAATTAAATCAAACCTTGAGCCTGTATTTCAGGGGAATCATGAATTCCTGCTGATATTCGACATGAAAGATCGACTAGTTGGCGGTGTATATTGGAAAGAATCTGAAAAAACCAATATTGTACATTTTGAGTGGATTGTTATACGCTTAAAATATAGAAATAAACATTTGAGTAACCGGCTTATGGATGAACTAATGAGCAGGTTAAGAAATAAAGGTGTTCAATACGTTATAGTAGGTTTCTTCCAGGAAGAATTTTTCTATAAGCACGATTTCAAAATTGATAAAAATTTTGGTGGCTTGGTTAAAGATATCCAGCAGGATGTTCAAGTAAATTCACTAGTATAACATAAAATAAATTATCACCCCAGTCACAGAAACATAAAGCCATAGGGGTAAAGTGATCCTGGCGATTCTTCTATGTTTACCAATATGATTATTCCATCCGCGATATAAGGTGATAAGTGCTAACGGCACAATAATAGCTGCTAATAGTATATGGGAAATTAAAATGAAGTAATATAATGTAGTCCAATCACCTGTATACAACTTTGGACCACTTTTAAACCAATGGTAAATAACGTAACTAATTAAAAATGCGGTTGATGTACCAAAAGCTGACAACATAACATTTTTATGCTGCTGTCGCTTCTTTTGTCTAATTAAACTATATCCAACAATTAATAGAACAGTCGTTACTCCATTTAAACTTGCATTTAGGATTGGCAGAAAAGATACATCCAGAGATCCTTCAATTCTTACTGGTCTTGGACCAAGAATTAGAAACGCTATTGCACCTGATATTATAACAGAAACTATATATATTATTCTCAGCCAGAAACTATCAGTGTTGGCTGTCAACATATTAACGTATATCATTTATTAAAGATTGAATATCACGCGTCAAAATTTCATGTTCCGCTGGCTCTGTGCCAGAATAATAACCACGAAGATTCCCTTCATGATCAACCAAAGCAAAAC
>CAJWGZ010000159.1 GCA_913041075.1 uncultured Fidelibacterota bacterium
CAATTGTTTTCAACACGTCAAATGCTACACCTGAAATAGTTGTATCCTTGATAGCGTTGCCCAGTTTCCCTCCCTTTATTTCATAGCCCAGTGGCACACCAAACATAAATTCACTGGTCGAGTCTGCTTGACCATTACTGGATTTCATTAAGTAGTAACCATCATCTATTGCGGCAATCATTTCTTCTAACGTATTAGCACCTGGTTCAATCGCTGTGTTGCGCATCCGGATCAGTGGTTCGTCAGAAAATGCATACGCACGGGCATTGCCAGTAGGTTTTGTTTCAAAATGCCGGGCACTATCCTTATTGTGCATAAAACTCTTTAATTCACCATCTTTGATTATCACTGTATCTTCCGAGGGTGTACCTTCATCGTCAATGTAAACCGGGACAGGGCAGGTCTTGTCATCCACAGAATTAGCATAATCGATTAATGTGACCAATTCACTGGATACTTGCCTTCCCATGTATTCTCCAGCAACAGAGCCGCCCAACACAAGGTCAGCCTCAGTAGTATGCCCAATGGCTTCATGCGCCAGTATTCCCGCTAGATCAGCGTCTAATATTACATCCTTCATTCCCGCGTCCGCATAAACACCGTCTGCTTTACGCGATAAATGATCGGCTAGATTATCTATATCTGAATAAAACTGGGTTGGATCAAGAAAATGGTCTTCCAACTGCCCTAGGCCGCCAAATACATCCATTAATTCAACTGGTTCGCCATTTTTTTCCATATTCAGCGAAACATACATTATACCCCGCGGTGTCATTGAATAAGATGTGGAACCACTAGACGTCAATAACGACTTTTCCATGTCCAAACCTGCCAATACGATAGTGCGAGATGTTAGGTGCGAATACTTCTTCTGAATGTAACTGTCAATATCTTTCAGGAAGTCGATCCACTGTTTTTGACTATTCCGCGAAACTTGTGTGGTTAAGTCCATTTCATAATGACCGCACGTGTCGGGTAGGATAAACCCGCATTGTATTTTATTACGGTCATTCATAAAGCGTACATTATCGCTGGCACTTTGTACAACGTATTCTACCGCAGAATCGGACAGATCAGGGTTGGATGCAAAGCCCCAGTTTCCTTCCTTATAGACCCGCGATGAAACACCGCTTGACGATGAAATTGAATTACCCATTACATCTCCATTTACCATGGATATGCGGTTATTTCTATTCTCTTGCATCCGCAGTTCAGTGTAGGCAGAGAAAAAGTCAGAATATTGATTAAGATCTTTATTTATCATGTTAGATAGCTACTATCCTTAAAGTGTTAATTGAAACTCACTGGTAAGTATTCCAGGGCAGGTAATAGATCCTAAACTGCGCTGTCCATATGTTAATACATCTGGTATAACTTCAGCTGTAGATCCTATTGATTCTAATTCCGTCCCGAAAAAGCGATAAAATGTATCATCAAAACGCATAGTTTCGATCGGCGCTACAATCTCACCTTTTTCCACCAAAAAACATGCATAGCGGGTTAAACCGGTTATTCGTCCACCAGGATTATCACTCCAGTTTAAATAGTGAATATTGGACAAGTATAGGCCAGCTTCTAGCTCTTTTAGTATATCATCATGCGCCAGATCTCCTGGATTCATGGTTGGCGACCGCATTTCTTCACCATCTTCAGCATAATTCGTTGGCGCGCCATACTCGGCTGCTGTTCGTGAACTCACCAATGTGTTCGTTAGCTCACCATTAGAAATTATGGGTAATGATTCTGGGGCTATTTCTCCGTTAGAATTGAACTTGGGCACTAATCCTGAGGAAAAATCCTCACTAATTGTAAATTTTGGTGACAACCTCTGGTCATTGTGCCGCATTTTTCCAAAACCGCTACAGCCTTGCTGTAAACTCGCTTCGCTGATGCCGTTCCAGGAAAACATATCAAGAAAATCTGCTACCGCTGCTGCTTCAAACCAGGTACGGTACATACCAGGATCGACCCGTACAGGCTTCCGATTCAATAACGCTAATTTTTTTATCGATCGAGCCACGTAGTTTTCGTAGGCGTCCTGATCCCAGTCTGTGCCCGCATAGGTACCTTTTACCATTTGATGATCTGATGTAACGAGAGAATAATCTAAACAGTGGGATTCTGTCTCAAACCAATGGTGTTGCCCCCGTGAGTTAGCATTACCACGATACATCCTACCATTAGCAAATATCCCAACCAGATCGACTCCCTGCATTGCTGGTAACAACGCATCAACAGCATCGTCAAATCCCAAACTTGCAGCTGCTTTCACTTCACGGCTGGAACCGGCGTTTGTAGGCATTACTAAGAAGGGATCCTCAAGTATCTCCTGTGCTTCGGAACGCATACGCTGTATTTCCGTTGCACCGCGAGCCATGTCTAAATCATGATTACCGGAAACAGTAATGCTGCCCTCGCAGGTACGTTTATTCGCAATAAACTTCAAACCTAAGGTTGCATCATCCACCAATCCTGTTTGCCTAATACTAGCGTTATTAAGACGAATGAACTGGCTATTCTCTCCGCAAAAGGAAAGTGTTAATAATTCATCATTTTTTAATTCTTTAAATAATCCTGTGCACAGTTCCTTGAAAATTTTTTCCATAATTAGGCGCCTCCAAACACTTGAACATTTTTAAACATGCAAACTGGAGAAGCATGACCAACACGAATGACCTGATTGGGTTCTCCTTTCCCACAATTCGGTGTCCCATAAATACCAAAGGTATCATTATCGCCAACCATCTTTAGACTGTTCCAGAAGGGGTTACTGATACCCCGATAATTGGGATTTCGTAATGTTTTTGTCATTTTTCCATTCTCGATCAATTTTGCATATTCACAGCCAAATTGAAACTTGTTGCGATAATCATCTATGGACCACGAACGATTACTTTCCATATAAACACCATTTT
>CAJWGZ010000160.1 GCA_913041075.1 uncultured Fidelibacterota bacterium
CAAGCTAACTTAAACGCGACCCCGGCTCCGCAAAGTCCTTTGAATGGGTAATCACAATCAGATTGATTTGGATTTAGAATCGCCACTGCAGCTGGTAGCTTGTTATCTGGGATATGGTGATCTGTGATGATTACATCTATACTCCTTTCACGGGCATAAGCGACCTGTTCAAAAGCGTTAATTCCACAATCACAGGTGATGATCAGATCAATATTCTGCTCAGCTGCAAAATCGATACCTTTATTTGACAAACCATAACCTTCATGCTCCCGGTGGGGTATATACGTATCTACAACCCCTCCAAAATCAGTCAGTGATAAATAAAGTATCGATGCTGCGGTGGTACCATCAACGTCATAATCTCCAAAAACCATAATAGGTCGACCACTTTGAATGTTCGTCAATATTCTTGCAACTGCTTGACCCATATTCTTCATAATAAATGGATCGTGTAACTGGTCCAATTTAGGTTCAAAAAAATCTCGCGATGAATCCCTTGATGTTATGCCACGGTTGGCCATGGTAACAGCAATAGCAGCTGAAGTATCAAACTCAGACTGCAGTTTTTCTACAAGTTTTTTATCTGGCTCTTGAAATACCCAACGCATGTCAACCTATATAATTGGTCGAAAAGAAAATAATCTGAAATAAAATAAATCTGAGGTATAAAAATTGACAGTCTGAGAAAATCTATAAGCCGAGTCCTGTCTCCCACTGATAAATCAGGGGTCAGTGGTCATTCATCTGGGACAATCGTCACCAATCGCCTCAAGCGAACTACCCGCTTCTCATAATGATGCGAACAACATCTGGAAGCTTATTCGATCTTGCACCAGGTGGGGTTTACAAGCTCTCACGGTCGCCCGTGAGACTGGTGGTCTCTTACACCACCCTTTCAGCCTTACTTGTGATTTGCGTTAGCAAATCCATTAGCGGTTTACTTTCTGTTGCACTTTCCATATCCTTGTGGATTCCTCCTGTTAGGAGGCACCTTGTCCTGCGGTGCTCGGACTTTCCTCTCTGAAATTCAGAGCAACCACTCGATAAACTCAGACTGTCAAAAAGCCGCGAAGATTAAAGGGCTTGATTGGAAAAACCAAGGACGAAATGTTTACAATTAATATACTGGTTATCTATTTATCGAAATAAAGGAAGCGACTGCAAACATCGCAATTATATAGCAAAGTTTTTTTTCGGATAACGGACACAGTTTGGGGAGGCACTACAAATCCACATCCACTACAGGAATTCCTATCGATAGTCACTACTGCAAGACCATCCCGGGCATCTCTAATGCGCACATATCTACCTAACACAGATGGGTCAATATGTATTGATTTTTCCTCTCGCTCTTTTTCCAACTCAGATTTTTTATTTGCCGACTCAGCAATTAAATTCTCGAGTCTGTCTCTGCGTATTCTCAAATCCTCACTTAGAGATTCAAGATTCTCTTCTTTTTCCTGAAGATCATTCTGTAATGTTTCTTTTTCTTCTTCCAATTCAAGATCTTCAAGTTCGGCATCATTCATTGCTTGCTTGAGGTATTCTATTTCCTGGGTCAGAGCATCGTACTGCTTATTGGATGTGACCAGGGATAACTGATCTTTCAGTTTATCGATCTTTTGTTTTATTTCAGCCATATGGTGTTCGGCTTTATTTAATGCCAGTTCAATTTCCTTTAAACGATTATTGCCCTTATCTACCGCATTAATCAGCGACTCTTCCTCCAGCCGCAATTTGTCAACCTTTTTTGGTAAATCACCTAATAATTCATTTAAATCCTGCAGTTGCGTATCCACAGCCTGAAGTTCCACTAACTGGGTAACCTCAAGCATTTACTATCTTTCCAATTAAAAATAAAAATGCACCTGAAAAGGTGCATTCGCTATTTTTATAGTTAAGCCTGATAATACAACGAGTAAATCGAGGCATGTTAGCCACAAATTAAAAACCGATTTTTTGGACTATATTGGGTCATAGCGGCGCTCAATCTACATTAAAGACATCACACATAAAAGCACAGTGCTACATCATAATTTATCCCTGATTATGATGGATTTTTTTCGTTTAACATTCGCAGTAATAATTAAGTACAATTTGTTGATAAATTATTAGAACTCATCAAAGAACCTTATATTCCGCGTGAAATAACTTTATGGTTCACACTTTAAATTCATGAAACAGAATTATGATCACAGTGATTAAAAATATCATCCTTTTACTGGTTATTTTATTCCCTACGCTACAAGCAAAGGAAAATTTCATTCAGCTGCCAATGGATATTGCTGAGACTACATTTGATGATGCCATACCGCTGCCAAAAGAAGTGTTTGGTCATAGTATCGGTGAGCAGCACACAAGAACAGATCAAATTATTGAATACTTTGAAGCAGTAGCTGCTACAAGCAACAGGGTTATTCTTAATGAGCATGGCCGCACGCACGAAGGCCGGCGATTGATCCATGCCATTGTAACCAGTGCTGACAACCAGAAAATACTGGGTGAAATTCAGGCCAATAACCAAAAACTTTCATCTAATCCGAAAAAAGTATCCAATAAGAATATCAAAAAGATGCCCGTTGTCGCCTATTTTGGTTATTCCATACATGGTGACGAAGCCAGTGGTGGTGAAGCAGCTATGTTATTATTATACCATCTCAGTGCTGGCTCCAGTATTGCTATAAGAAATTATCTTGAAAATATTGTATTAATTATTGACCCAATGTTGAACCCGGACGGGCGAGATCGTTTTGCTAACTGGGCCAATGGTAACCGTGGCCATGTGGCAACAATTGATTTGAATGATCGGGAACATAACCAGCC
>CAJWGZ010000161.1 GCA_913041075.1 uncultured Fidelibacterota bacterium
CCAATTACAATACCCAGGGCAGTGAGAATTGACCGGGATTTATTGGCAAATATTGAACCCAGTGATATGCGCAAATTTTCCCAGAAAAGTGCAATCATAAAGAAGCTTTTACACTTTTTAATGTATTTAATAAATCATTAACATCTTTTAAATATCCAGTCCAATCTTTTACCATTCCATTTTCTATATCATCTTTAGTAGCAGTTCTTATCCAGTCTTCATACCTTTTAACTTCCTCTTTTAAATATTGTACTGGATTATTCTCTAACTTAGATATGATTGATGTATTACCCTTTAGTTCGCTCTGCACTTGGGCTTCTAATTCTTTTCCTGATAATTTTGGATCATATTCAATCCAGCTTTCTCTGATAGATTGTTCATTTACATCATAGAAGGTTTTTTTCAGTTCAGACCATTCTCTTATTTCTTTTGATGTTTCTACAGGGCCAGGGGTTATTTCTGGAGCTGGTACTTCAAGGGGTGGTTCAAATACAACTTTACTACCTGATTTTGAGACTTCAGTTGGTTTTTCTAAAAATGCTCTAGGTGCTGTTTTAATGGGTTCCTCAGCAATTCTTGCTTCTCTAACCCTTGCCTTTTTGAGATCATCTTTTATTTTTCCATCAAAAAGACGAATCGTTCGATCCGCATGGTCGGCAATATATTCTTCATGAGTCACAAGAATAATGGTATTACCGTCATCATGTAGACTATCTAGTATTTTCATGATTTCAACACCACTTTTTGAATCAAGATTTCCGGTTGGTTCATCGGCTAAAAGAATGGAAGGATCATTTACCAGAGCACGGGCAATGGCCACACGCTGGCGCTGCCCTCCAGAAAGTTCGTTAGGTTTATGATGCATCCGATCATTAAGACCCACGGCATTAAGTGCTTTTTCTGCTTTTTCTACTCGTTCACTTCTAGAGATATTGGCATAGATCAAAGGCACTTCTACATTCCGAAGCGCTGTGGCTTTGGGCAGTAAATTAAAGGTCTGAAACACAAATCCGATCTTACGGTTGCGAATGGATGCCAATTGGTTATCATCCATCGCATGGACCAACTCGCCTTCAAATTCATAGACGCCTTCTGTAGGCGTATCCAGGCAACCAATCATATTCATGAGGGTTGATTTACCCGATCCAGAGGGGCCCATGATAGAAATATATTCATTTTGCTGAATGGTTAAATCAACACCATCCAGCGCACGAACGATCTCACCACCTACATCATAATGGCGTTTAATTCCTTTTAAGGAAATTAAGTCAACCATGATTAGTGTTATTTGCTTTCCGTGGTTATTTCCATGCTATTCTTACCACTGCCAGATTTATCGTCCCTAGTGGTAACTTCTTTATTGTGGGCCAAATCTTTACTAATAGCACGATAGCTACCGGTGACAATTTTTTCCCCTTTTTCCAATCCACTTAAAACTTCGTAGTGCGTTTCTGATGAAATACCAACTTCTACGGGACGGATGTGTACGTATTTACTTCCTTTCTTAGCTTTCTTCTTTTTCTGGATTTTGTCATCAGTCTCAGACATTATTCCATTTCTCAAAACACCACCGGGTTGATCTGCTAAAACAAAAACCAGTTCCTCCATTTTTTTTGCTTTCAGTTTTGCCTCCCCTTCCCGATCGCCGCCGGGCCTGCCGCTCTTACCAAAGGACATTTTTTCTGATCCTTCTGGACGAACGGTAAGACTTTGAATAGGGATCGCAAGTACATTTTCCTTCTTATCGGTAATAATATTTGCTGTCGCACTCATTCCAGGACGTATCCCCGCTGGTACATTAATCATCGTGATTTTTACCTCAAAATTTGTCACCTGCTCTTGGGAACCCATAGCTGTGGACTGTGCCTTGTGTGCGATTTCAGTTACAATACCATAAAACACTGTGTCTTGGAATGCATCAATTTCAATTTCCGTTGTATCACCTAAAGCAACAGAAATCACATCATTTTCATTCACATCCACAATTACTTCCATTTTACTCAGGTCTGAAACTGTCATCAGCACATCCGCCTGGAACATACCCCCGACAGCCAAATCACCAACTTCCTTATTAATGGATGTCACAGTTCCAGCCTGAGGAGCAACAATCCTTGCCTTATCAAGATCATCCTTGCGGGATTCCAGATTGGCCTTGGCCTGTTCCAACTGACTATTAGCAATTTCATACGAAGCCAGCGCTGCTTCCAGTTCCTGGTCTGAGGCCATATTTTGGTCATACATGGTTTCGATGCGTTTCCGGTTTGCCCTTTCCTGTCTCAAGCGCGCTTCTGCAGAGCGCACAGAAGAAGTAGAAGCGTTATAATTGGCCAGCAACTGTTTTCTATCCAGAGATATTAAATGCTGACCTTTCTTGACATCGTCACCTTCATTCACGGTGATGGAATCAATCCATGCCGATGAGGTCGCACTGATCTTGACTTCCACTTTCGGTTGGATTCTTCCACTCGCATTCACTTTGTGAATTACACTTTGGCGAGTTACATCCTCCGTCTCAACCTTTATTGCGCTAGTATTGTCCCGCAGTATATTGGCCACGATTAACAACACCAAAAGTGTGCCTCCCCCACCGAAAATTATCCATTTTTTCTTTTTAGTTAATTTTTTCTTAGCCACAATGTGCTCCCGTTATTATTCTAATTCCGAATCTAGTGTTCCCAATAAGCTCTTCAGGTTGGCCTGTTCAATAAAAGCATCGTATTTCATTCGAATCAAAGATGAACGGGCGCTGACCACAGATACCTGCGCATCCAAAACTTCCAGGATTGTCGTGGATCCAAGTGAATAGCGCTTCTG
>CAJWGZ010000162.1 GCA_913041075.1 uncultured Fidelibacterota bacterium
ACCCCATGGATACCAATCAACTGGATTATCAGCATGTTGCAGGAGATAAGGACTTTGTTCATTGGCAAGGCGATTCATTTTTGATCCTTTGTTTTTATCATAATGACTATCTGCTTTTGTTTTCGATGTACAGCCCGAAAAAACGAGGAGTATGAGCAATAAACCTATTTGTTGGTATCGTACCATAGCCGAACTTGGAATTTGAGCACGTACCCTGTAATTTCAAAAACTTAACCGTTTATGATATACTTAAAACCATAATCTATAAATGATAAATACATGACTTATCTGAGTGTCATCTTAGTTTATCTTTTTGCGTTGATCGCTATTGGTATAGTCAAATCGCGTAAAATCCATACACAATCAGATTTTGCACTAGCTGGCAGGGCACTTACACCATGGGTCTTGGTAGGAACAATGCTGGCTAGTTGGATCGGAACTGGATCCATATTAGGCAATGCAGGAAAAACCTATGAAACTGGTATGGCCGCGCTCATGCTGCCAATTGGCAGTATCTTAGGGATTATATTATTAACTCGAATTGCAGGCAAAGTTCGCAGTTATGAGAAATATACTGTGCCTGAGATCATTGGTGATCGCTATGGCCCTGTAGCGAGGAATCTGAGTGTCTTTGCTCTAGTGATGGCGTATATGGTAATTGTCAGCTATCAATACAACGCCGGTGGAGCAGTTCTTTATACCATATTAGCTGATAACACAGGTACATCTATAATAAGTATTGAATTGGCCACCATTATTGCAGCTGTATTTATTATTGCCTATACGATGCTGGCAGGTCTTTTGAGCGTTGCCTATACTGATGCAGCTAATAGCATCATCATGACCTTAGCTCTTATTATCTCTTTGCCCATATTATGGATTAAAGCTGGAAGTTGGAGCGGCATGGAAACTGCTTTTGCAGCAATGAATAAATCCCAACATATGCAGTTTGGTGGTGTTTATTCTGCAATGGATATAATTAATTTTTGTTTACCACCTTTTCTTTTAGTGATCGGGGATGCCAATATGTACCAGCGTTTTTCTGCCAGCAAGGATGTGCAAAGTGCCCGCTATTCCACAACTATTCTGGTTTTTGCTGTGTTATTTATCGAATTGCTTATAATTGTGTCTGCCTGGGTGAGTTCCAGTATGATACCAGAAGCTGAAGTGGGCAAGCATGTTTTGATCTACGCAGCCCATCAATTTTTACCGACCTTTTTGGGTGCAATCATGTTGACCACTATAGTAGGGATCATCATTTCGACTGCTGATTCATTCTTGTTAGTGCCAGCTAATACGCTAATTAGAGATATTTATCTTAATTATATCAATCCCCAGGCTTCAGAGAAAAATATTGTCCGTTTGAGTCGTTTGTTGGTTCTACTGCTAGGTATTATTGCTTACATCGTATCCATTGGTTTCTCGAGATCTGCTGGTTTCTTCGAACGTGCACTCTATGCCTACACTATTTACGGGGCTGCCATTACTCCTGCGCTGTTGGCGGCTTTATTCTGGCGAGGCGCTACAAAAGAAGGTGCAGTTGCTTCTATTATTTGTGGAACACTGGTAACGCTTTTTTGGAAAGAACTTCCTGGCTTGTGGTTCTGGCTGCCCACCGAATGGTATATTTCTCTAGACGAAGTTCTGCCGGCAATCTCAGGTTCTCTACTGGCCTTAATATGTGTCAGTTACCTCACTCAAAAGGCTGATCCCGGTAAGTAAATAAACCTATTTTATTCTCGTAATTCATCCATTAGATTCGATTAATGGAGGATTGCCAAATAAATAAAGTATTTCTGAAATTTTATATCATAATTCTCTGCTCGTCCGTCAATTTGACTGGAAGAAACCAAATTCAGCCAGACTAAGAAACTGATCATTTTAAAATAAAATAGAGGTCAATATGGGTGATTATTTAGACAAGATATTTCAAATAGTTGAAGAGGATATTGTCCCTCTTGAACAGGACTTTTTAATGAATGGTTTTGGTCATGTTTTACCCCAATTAAATGAATGTCGGAAAAAAGTAAAAGAGCAGGGCCTTTGGACGCCCTATTTGTCAGAGGAGTATGGCGGGATGGGTCTCACTCTAGTAGAATTTGCGGCGGTAAGTGAATTGTTGGGAAAAACACCCTTGGGCCATTATTGCTTTAATTCTCAGGCACCTGATATTGGAAATATTGAATTATTGAAGGACCATGGCAGCGATCAGTTAAAATCTGAATTTCTGCTGCCCTTAATTTCTGGTGAGATTCGAAGTTGTTTTGGAATGACCGAGCCGCAGCGTCCTGGATCAAACCCGACCTGGATGGACACATTAGCTGTTAGGGATGGTGATGATTATGTTATTAATGGAAACAAGTGGTTCACCAGCGCAGCGGATGGATCCAGTATTTGTATAGTGATGGCGGTAACTGATCCTGAAGCGGAAAATAAATATGAGCGGGCAAGTATGTTTGTTGTACCATTAGATAA
This sequence comes from uncultured Fidelibacterota bacterium, assembly GCA_913041075.1. Lineage (GTDB taxonomy): Bacteria > Fidelibacterota > Marinisomatia > Marinisomatales > TCS55. Next base: position 2,476 of record CAJWGZ010000162.1, read on the forward strand.
TCCTGGATTTAAAGTTGTTCGCAACATACCAGTAATGGGCGATGTGGGTGAAGATTATATGAGCCACGGAGAGACTAGACTGACAGATTGTCGAATTCCAGCTTCGAATATTATTGGGAAAGAGGGAAAAGGGTTTATTTTAGCCCAGGAAAGATTGGGTCCCGGAAGAATTCATCATTGTATGCGCTGGATTGGCATTTGCGAGCGGGCTGTGGGGTTAATGTGCGGTAGATCTTCTAGTAGAGAACTCAGCCCCAATAAATTTCTAGCGGAAAAACAAACAATTCAGAACTGGATTTCTGAATCTGCTGCAGCAATATATGGTGCCAGGTTAATGGT
>CAJWGZ010000163.1 GCA_913041075.1 uncultured Fidelibacterota bacterium
AGCACATCATAAAAAGCAGATAAATGATCGGACTTGCTGTTTGGCTCAATATGTCCCGGCCAGCTGGCAATCATGGGCACACGGATCCCGCCTTCATGCAGATATCCTTTTGCCCATCCTCGTTCAGTTTTAAATGGTTTGGCACTTTCAAAAAAGGGAGTATCAACACCACCGCTGTAGGTAGGTCCATTATCACTGGTAAATATGATCAACGTATTCTGATAAAGACCCAAATCCTGTAGCTTAGCTACGATATCTCCCACCTGCTCATCCAGGTAAGAGATCATGGCAGCATAGGTCGCCCTTGGCGAAAGATTGGGGAAATAGCTCTTACCCGTATAGGGTTCTTCCGGGCCAATTTTTTGTTGATAATAGTCTACCCAATTCCTAGGTGCTTGCAAGGGAGCGTGCGGAAGCGGAGAAGCATAGTAAAGAAAAAAGGGGAAGTCTTTATTCTTCTCAATAAAATTCAACGCTTCCTTATGCATGAGCTCCGGGGCATAATCATTTAGCTTAAAATCTTTGTAGCTGGCAGGATCACTGGGATCCGCACCTTGTTTCAGGTCAGAGTGAGGTGGAACCATTTTATTATCTAATAGATCTCGTACTTCATTCTTCCACAAGTGCATCGGGTAAAGTGTATGGGCCTGTCTCTGGCAGTTATAGCCATAAAAGAAATCAAAACCCTGTTTATTGGGAACACCTTCTGTAGTTGGAGCACCAAGGCCCCATTTTCCTACCATCCCAGTTTTATAACCTGCCTTTTGTAAAATTTCAGCAACAGTGATTATACTATCGAGGATTGGTCGCTGTCCTTCCAAGAAAGGATTTTCAAACATGGCTGCATAGTTCCACGTATCTCCCCGTTCTGTCCATTCATCATTTCCACGGATATGGGTGTGGCCACTATGCTGACCAGTCATCAGGACCGATCGGGACGGCGCACAGACCGGGGAACCGGAATAGTGCTGTAAAAAACGCATGCCGTTTTTGGCCAATGCATCGATATGGGGCGTTTCGATGATCTTTTGACCATATACACCTAATTCTCCGTACCCCAGATCGTCGGCAAGAATATATATAATGTTCGGTCGATTCTGTTCTTTACTGCAGGATATCAAAAACATCCCGCAAAAGAGAATCACCGTGTATTTTATATTAATTATGGATCGACTTTAGCTTAGGATATTTAATTATTGCTTGATTTTAGGTAATCCACCACCATGTTAGACATGGCACGAATACCTACTTCTAAGCAGGAATCATCCGCACGAAAAGTCGGTGTGTGGATCCAGCCAGATGTTGTGCCTGGTTTTACAACACCCAAACGATAATAAATCCCAGGTACCTCATTGGCGAATAAGGCAAAATCCTCACCGCCCATTACCGGGTCCATCATTTTCAAATTATCCTTGCCAACAACCCTTTCCAGCGTGGGTATCATTTGCTTACACAATTCTGGGTCGTTTATAGTGGCCGGTGTACCACGGTCATAATTCAATTCAAATGAACCACCATAAGCCAGTGTAATTCCTTCCAGAATTTCGTTCATCCTTTTTTCTACCATATCTTGCACATCTTTATTGTAGGTCCGTACCGTCCCTTCCAAGTGTACTTCTTCCGGTATAATGTTGAATCGTTCACCACCGCGGATAATTCCAACGGTAACCACACTCGGTTCCAATGGTGAAAGTGACCGCGAACGGATTGTTTGAAAAGCAGTGACAACTTCTGTTGCCATAATGATTGGATCCACAGACTTGTGTGGATAGGCCCCATGGGACTGTTTACCCTTAATGGTAATGATAAATTGGTCTACCGCTGCCATGGCTGGTCCTATAGTTAAGCCCAGTTCTCCAACTTCAAGAGCAGCATGGGTATGTAGACCGAAAACAGCACTTGGTTTCGGATTATCAAACACGCCTTCTTTGAGCATAAGATCTGCCCCGCCTTCCTCTCCTGGAGGCGGTCCTTCTTCTGCTGGCTGGAAAATGAATTTTACCGTTCCGGGGAGCGAACGTTTCATACTGGCCAGTACTGATGCAACCCCTAATTGAACGGACGTATGAATATCGTGCCCGCAGGCATGCATCACGCCTACTTCCTTATCCAGGTATGTAGTTTTCACCGTTGATTTGAAGGACAAGTCCGTTTCTTCTGTTACCGGCAATGCATCCATATCTGCCCGGACTGCCACTACAGGTCCCGGCTTGTTCCCTTTTAACACGCCAACAACCCCGGTATAGGCAATATCTGTTTCCACTTCAATACCCAAACTGCGCAGGTGCTCAGCTACTAGTTTTGCTGTCTTGTATTCCCGGTTGCCAAGTTCCGGGTACTGGTGAATCTGGTGTCGCAAATCAATTATAGTATTGAGGTTTTTTGAAATGGCCTTATCAATGGGGTCTTTCCCGATTATTAAACTCGGAATAAATAGTATCAGTAGGTACCACGTTCCTCTTATTCTCATTGTCCCTCCCAATTTTTTAGATAATTTATTTAATTAATTACTGGCCAGAGCCAGTTTGCGTTCATCTTCCGTAGCGTAATGATCCAACCAGTGCTCTAATTTTGGTTCCATCATCCGGCGGTATAGCCCAGGAAAGAACACCACCAGGTAAAGTGTAGACAAATAGCCGTAGGGCATTTCCGGAGCATTGGCTTTAGGTCGTAATTTCCAGAATTCGAAACTGCCCTGTTCATGGTGATGAGAATGTCGAGTGAGATTATAAAGCAGCAAACTACTAACCAGTTTATTGGTATTCCAGGAATGATGCAGAGCCACCGGGGTACC
>CAJWGZ010000164.1 GCA_913041075.1 uncultured Fidelibacterota bacterium
CACGCCGCCAGCGTTCGTCCTGAGCCAGGATCAAACTCTCCATTGTATGTTTGATATATTTATCGTCTACTTTGACTCTCAAAGTTAATATTGGACCACGCATACCAAATTGTCAAAAAACTATTAAAAGATTCTGTACGATTATATTTAGAGTACAGCCTTCAAAATTACTTTTTTATATCCTATTGAGTCAACTATATAATAAAGAATAAAATTATATCAATTTTCTACCAGATTTGGTTCCGAAAAATCCATGAATGATTCCAGCGGTGTCTTAGCAATTGTGATGTCTATATGATTACGAAATAACCGCTGGTTGGCATTGTCCACATCCTGATAGGTCTTTAAAATTGTACCAAGATAAATGCTCGCTGCCAGTATGGCTGGTGTATATATCAAATTATTGTTGGTATTTGATAATGTAACTTCTGTTGGCAGTCCAAAGGATAATGGACTCTTTGGAAGATCGTTATCATCTAATTTATAACCGACTCCTTGCGGTATCAATTCATTGCGATTATCAACGAGGGATAGATTTCCAGATTGCAGCAAACCTGTATTTGATGAAGCTAGTGATGCTACAAGAAAAAAAGATGCTAAGGCGCCGCCTGCATTGCCCCACTCCCGAAGGTAGGCTCGTCCTCCACCTGGCACTAGAGATGCGGCCAAGGTCTGCCATTTATTTTTCATTGGTACTTCAGCGGCATTGTCAATAGACTGCATAATTGGGGCGATGAGTCCGCTATAGTATCGATGTTTAAATCGTTCATCCGCTGATAAAAATGCCTGTCGAGCAGATATCCAGTCCAATTCTTGGAGAAAGATATAACCCCTTAATGTAATCAGATAAGGATCAGTTGCATTATCAGTTTCTTCAAGGACACTTTTGTAATCTTCCTGGTAATATTTAATAATGAGTTTGCGGTAATTCGCAGCTTGGGAAACTCGGAAATTTTCATCGGCAAGATTAATAACTTGATCATAATAGCGATTGGCTAAGATGGGGTTCCCAGACAGATCGTAACTCCTGGCAATATGATAAAGCACTGGCACTTCCAGACTGTCACCCGGAAATTTATATAAATATTGAAAGAGACTGAGTAATGCTCTTTCGTAGTGACCACCATCAATTAAAAAATCGCAGAATGATAATAGTTCGTGCTTTTGGAAGGTAGTATGATCCTGCCAATCATCTTTGATATCATCAACCGTACGGAAATTCTGCCCACACACTACACATACAAAAAAAAGAAATGTTATTATGACCCGAGGTTGTCTTAACATAAATATTGATTCCTGCCCCAAAGCGGGCATAGAAATATAATGTACTAAGGGATTAAAATCTATACTGAGACGGGAAGGTGCAGTTTTCCCAAACTGCAGAATCTTTATTACTATTCAGCTTTTTTAAAGTCGAGTGATATTGAATTGACGCAATAGCGTAAACCGCTAGGTCTGGGGCCATCAGAAAATAAATGACCCAAATGGGATTCACAGCGCGCACACAGTATTTCCGTACGCACCATACCCAAGGTATTATCCCTTTTTTCTAGAATACGATCCTTATCTAGAGCCGCGTAAAAACTGGGCCAGCCGGTACCAGAATCATATTTGGTATTGGAACTGAATAATTCATAATCACAGGCTGCACATACATATTTGCCATCATCCTTATGCTTATAATATTTACCTGTGAATGCCATTTCTGTTCCTTTTTCCCGCAGTATGCTGTACTCATCTGGAGTCAGGCATGTAGCCCATTCTGATTCTGATTTGGTAATTTTCTCTGCCATAGTTCTTTTTTCCTGATTATCCTGCCCATACAAGGTAATAATTAATAAAATAATTAGAGTGATGAAATACCTCATTCTGGCTCAGCGCCTTCACCATTCAACCCGGCATTATCCTCAACTTCTGGCGAAGAATCTTCCTGCTTTTGTTCTTCAACAGGTTCTGGAGGCGGTGGTGGTTTTGTACCCCAGAATGTCGGTCTCGTTTGTAGTCTATTTATGACATTTTCATTCGTCATATATACATTATCCTCACCAATTAATCTCACATAACTTCGCTGCCAGTCAGACTTGGATCTCCCAAATATTGCATCCCCAATAACTTCTTCATTAAAATCATAAAATGTTACTTTAGTACCTAGACTATCATCCACGTTAAAAGAATTCCATTTACTTGGATTATTTGATACTACAGACTCTCGCTTAACAGTTAATATATTATTCTCAATATCATTAATTCTATTTGTCTGTATTAGTAATGAATCATGACCCATGATCTGCCAGGTAGTATCTTTGCGCTGCAGATATATATATATTGAGTCTTTTTCAACTTTGAAGCGGTATACTTCTTCCATTACAATGGAAAAAACACTGTTAGACTGAGTTTGATATTTCTTTTGTCGAGATTGACTAATGAAATACAGGATGACAATCACACCGAGAATTGCCGCCAGAATTTTCATATTCCTAGTCATACATTTCCTCGATCATTTTCGTATACCGTTTATGTCGCTGTAAACGCATAAATCCAAACCCAACAATCAATAATGAGGGCAGTAAGCCATTGACCCACTTCCAAGTCCTCTTGGCCTCATCCGTAACCTTGTCCTCATCAAGTTTTCGATCAGTTATCTCTCTGGATCTGAGAGCTATAAGATCTCTATCCCCCATTAAAAAATCGATTGCATTCATCATAAAAATATGATTTTCCGGCACGGCACCACCACCATCATCAG
>CAJWGZ010000165.1 GCA_913041075.1 uncultured Fidelibacterota bacterium
AATGAATCAGGGTGGCTTATTATATATCGCTCAATGGATCCTATGGCAACGCCAGATATTGGTGAAATAATATCGATTCAATATAAATCTGAAGATATAACATATACGGATTATTTGTCAGATACTGATTTAGTATACCAGTATTTCGCAACCCAGACAGATAGATTTTGGAATGAATCGGAACCATCTAACCGAGTTTATACATCATCAGGACCAATGCCAGATAAATATGAAATTTCACAGAATTACCCGAACCCTTTCAATGGGATGACAACTATTCCATTTGCAATTCCAGGCTACAGTCACGTTAACTTATCAATAACGGATATTAGAGGTAATATTATTGCGACACTTATTGATCAGCCTTTGCTACCTGGTAATCATACAATAAATTGGTATGGTAAGAGTGATGCGGGGAATCACCAGGCCTCTGGCGTGTACTTAATTTATCTAAATACAGGAGGCAAGGTTAAGAACTCTAAACGATTGCTCTTTTTAAAGTAATAAAATATCAATTGAAATTAAGAATTGATTTCACAACAGTATTGTGAAACCTCCTACGTACCTGTTTTATACCTGGTTTTTCGCGTGTTGGGTGAACTCTATTGGTCAACAATACAACAATCAATTGCTGCTCTGGATCGATCCAGAATGATGTACCAGTATATCCCAAATGCCCAAAAGCTTTATCTGAAAAATAATCCCCTGCGCTACTCGTGCCATCACGATCAGGCCGGTCCCAGCCGTAACCTCTATTCGCTTCATCCACTGTGCTTTGTCTCGCTGTAAAAAGATTTATTAATTCACTGTCTAATAATTCTCTGTTATTTACTAGGCCCTGATTCAACAGCATCTTTCCATATTTCCCAAGGTCCTCTGCATTAGAGAAGAGTCCTGCGTGGGCAGAAACACCACCGATTAGATTTGCGTTTTCATCATGCACGTAACCGTGAGCATATTTTTTTGGGAAAAGATTAAATGACAACGTTTTCAGCGGTCCAACCAAGCCGGCAACAGTAACAGCAATCTTTTTCCGCAAGGAAGTCCTGCTAGTACCGACCGGCATTACCGTTCTTTCTGTTGGTGGAATATTATATTTATAAGAGGCGGGTGGATTATAAAATGTATTATTCATACCCAGTGGTTTATAAAACCAGTCTGTTCCAAGGGCATGCAGGTTATTGCCACCTATTTTTTCCAAAATTGTTCCCAACAATATCATGCCCAGATCACTGTACTTGTATTCAGTTCCTGGCTCATAGGTAAGTCTTCTATTAATTATATTATCAACGACATCGCCCCTATTTTTGTACTTGGTTTCCAGAAAATAACGATGATAGGCACTGAGTCCTGACTCATGCAATAGTAGATGACTGATGGTGATTGAATCTTTGCCACTTTTATAGAAACCAGGGAAAAAATCACTGATTGGCTGATCAAGGGAAAGCTCTTTATCATCGATCAATTTCATTACAATAGGTGTTGCAGATACCACTTTCGTCACCGATGCCAGATCATAAATGGTTTCTGGTGAGACTTTCCTTGATTTATCATAGGTATGGTAGCCAAAACCCTTTGAAACAAGTGTATTACCATGCCGTGAAATGTATACTTGCGCTCCAGGAAAAACTTTTGCATCTATTGCGCTGTCAAGAATTGACCAGGCATTGGTAAAATCAAAATCATCTTTAAGCGGATCTTGCCGATGTACAAGTACTTGAGTGCCCCTGGTTAACTTTCGATCTAATTCTATTGGTAAACGGCCAGTTATAGGCACATCCGTAAGCAACGCATTTGCGGCAGCTTCAACTAAAACGCTACCATAGCCGTATGCGGCAAGGTAGGTATCAATATAATCGTAATCTGGTAAGTAAGGACTGCCAAAACTAACTGCTACATAGGGCAGTTTAATTTTAGATAATTTTTTCAATAATCTGGCATGGCTGCGGTCAATTGTTGCAATCCCTTTATTCATTCTAATTCTAACCAATATAGATACAATTGCCAGGTCAACGTCTTTGAGATTAGCAGCAGTTTCATCAATTTGTTTTTTATTCAACTTTTCAGTAATGATAATTTCTTTTCGGTCAGGATAAGCAGCATCGATTCTGGCCTTGATTGGCTGTAAATACTTTTGCGAATTCTCGTCTAGTGTAAGTACGACATGGGCAATTCGCTTATAATCAGACATATCTTGCAATAGATTATTCTCGTCTTTGACAGCAGTGATAGATAATTGGGCAATGTCTGCCGCAATTTTCTTATGTCCTGAATTACCAATTACATCCTCTGCTATTTTCCATTCCTTCTTACCGCTATCCTGAAAAAGACCTAATTCTTCCTTTGCATACCAGATACGCTTCACGGATTCATTGATCCTTTCTTCTGTAATCCGTTTATTTTTAACCGCATTTATAATAGCCTTCATTGTTGTATCCACATCATGCGGTAACAGAATAAGATCCGCACCAGCCTCTACAGCGCGTACACAAGCTTCACCAGGGTCAATATCTTTTAAACCGCCCATTTCCATAGCATCCGTAACAATTAAGCCTTCAAAGCCCAATCGTGTTCTCAACAATTCATTGGTGATTACTGGTGAAAGGGTAGCTGGTTTTTTTGAACGGTCTATACCCGGGACGATCACATGTCCGGTCATTACCATTTTTACACCATGCTTAACTGCAGACTTGAATGGCGGTAATTCTATATTGGAAAAATCTTTTTTACTTCC
>CAJWGZ010000166.1 GCA_913041075.1 uncultured Fidelibacterota bacterium
TGCATTTCATTATCCAATTGACACTTTGGTGGGCACTATCACCGGTTTGATTTGTGTGCAGTTTGTTCCGAAACTCTACCTTGCCACTGGCCTTAACAATGAATTATAAAACAATCATATTAATGTTACTTATTGGGTTAGTATTCCCCAGCTGTGTGGAACACCTGGTTACTGTACGTGTGTTACCTGATGGAAGATATACCATGAAATTTGTCACCAAAGGGGATTCTACTGATGTATTTAATGACGATTTCCCACACCCTTTTGGAAATCCCTGGACAACACAGATTGCAACAGAAATAAAAGATGAAGAAACCACCTGGATCATGGAAACATCTGGACTGCTTTCTGGCCCCGTTGCTTTTTCTGCTGGTGAAAGTTCACCAGTACAACTTGCCCATCCAATAGATGTAAAACGCACTGCTGGATGGATCGGTACGCGGTATGCAGTTATTCAATTTTTCAAAGGACGAGAAGTTTTTCGTAAGTATCCAAAATTCGGGGATAGTCTAGGCAACACGGAAGATGACTCTACAGAATGGGTTGGGGAAGCTCTGTACTATATCGGTACAACGGCGATAAATGATCTGCAGGAAGATTCAACAACTATGCTGGAAAATATACTGGCTGAAAGAATTGAAAATTATATCCGCGGCTACGTGGATCGAAAAAACTTTACTGAGTTGTACTCGATAGATGATGCGGCCAGTTTATTTGTAGATGATGTGCTGCAACCTTTTTTAACACAATTACCAGAAAATTATCCAGCTGCATACCAAGATGCAGTGGATCGTTACTCAAAAGAAATGCACATAACAGGGCAACTACAGGATGATCAATTCAAATTCCGAATCTTTCTGCCTGGCGTTGTCATCTCTACAAATGCCGATTCGATCGCTGGTGATACGCTGCTGTGGACCTTTGGGTTAAAAGATTTTTTGAATGATGACTACATACTTGAGGCTCAGTCAATTGTGTATTCCAAAAAACGTATTCAATTTGTAATAATTGCGGTCACGCTCTTAGTCTTAATCATTGCTGTAATCTTAATTAAATTCAAGCGATGATATTCCACAGATTACTTATTATCATGCTCCTGACACCGCTCTTATTCGCAGCAAAACCAAAGTTCAGTGATAATCAGATTCTTGCCATGACACCTCATTATTTCGATCGAAATCATACCTCCCCTGAATTATTGGGTGCTAACATCTATAATACCAGGCAGGGCCGGGTGTATCAGGTCGATATTCAAGTGGACAGGAACAGGATAAATGATGATCTGGGCTTTGCCTACTCCGCTTTAACAAATATGGGACAATACGCTAAAAAGCCTATCAAACAGCTTATTGTGGTTATGCACAGTGACAATCAACGCAACCCGCCCCAGGTATGCATAGGCAAAGCAAAATGCAGTATCAATTTCTGGGTTCATCAAATAGGAGAATATCAAAACTGGTATAAGGATTGTATCCATTTTAAAGAATTGTAATGCCCATGGGTAAACGCACATGTTGCAGTGCACGTAATAATTCAGGCATCTATTCAGTAGTAATATTCATTTACCTGTCTGGCGGTTCGCTGACTGCATCATTGCCGGATTCAGCGTCCGATTATTCAGGATCTTACTTCCAGGCAATGTCGACATTATTGCACAAGCCCCCTAAGAACATTTTTGATGACCGACCGACAAAATTGCAGTTATACGTTGATCTCCCGGAAGACAGCATAGCAAGGGTAAGTATTTTTTATAAAACGAACATTATGGAAAATATGCAGGAAATACCTCTGATCAAGGAAGGAGGTTTTTATACCTTTAAATTTGAACCCGAAGTGCCGGGTGCAGATTCAGTTACCTATTTCTTCACAGTTGCTACATCCTATCAGTCCATGTATGCAACTCCGTTGGATAAAAATGGTAACATCAAACCTTATAAAAAACCACTAATTGATCCGATAAAATATTTTGAAGAACGATTAAAATCTATGCAATGGTAGCTATAACCAAAAAAATCAAATCACTTAGACAACAGATCAACGATCATAACTACCGCTACTATATCCTGGATGATCCCCTAATCTCTGATGGAGAATACGACCAGCTTTTCCGCAAACTGGAACAATTGGAGAGACAGCATCCGGAACTGATTGTTCCGGAATCACCGACACAGCGTATTGGTGCTGAGCCATTGGAAGCTTTTGGCACAGTCACCCATCGTATACCCATGATGTCCTTGGCGAATGCCATGTCGGATGAAGAATTAAGCGCATTTGATGAACGGCTAAAAAAAGCCTTAGATGATATGGCAGATATTGAATATGTCAGCGAACCAAAACTGGACGGCTTGGCAGTAGAACTGATTTATGAGAACGGAACATTCGTTAATGGATCCACTCGTGGCGATGGGACCAGCGGTGAAGACATTACGGCCAATTTAAAAACCATTAAAGCTATACCGCTTGCGCTGCGAAATGATAAGCGCTCCATTCCCAGGTTACTGGAAGTCAGGGGTGAAGTATTCATTCGCAAGTCAGACTTTAAATCCTTGAATGCACAGCGTAAAAAGTTAGGGGAATCACCATTTGCTAATCCCCGTAACGCAGCAGCTGGAAGTTTACGACAGCTCGATCCAAAAATTACAGCAACACGGTCATTGTCTATTTATTGTTATCAGGCTGGATCAATAATTGGGGCAGAATTCAACACCCACTGGGATTTTTTACAATCAATA
>CAJWGZ010000167.1 GCA_913041075.1 uncultured Fidelibacterota bacterium
AGTTTATTTCGCAGTTCAGTAATCAAGCGGAATTGTACGATTGTAAGCATAATATTTTTCAAATAGAGAAAAACATTCTTCAGAATAAATATGATCAAGATACTGACACATAATATCTGTAATGTATCTTTCGCGGTATCCCTAAGAATTAATCCATTTGTCCAGTATTTTAACTTTTCATTAAGGGTTAGTGATGATGATGACGCGAACTGAAATTGTTCACCAACCAGTTTGTTGAAATCAGACAAAATATTATTAATCAGCGAGGCAGTTAGCCATATTGATATGGTATTTAATAATACGTAGATAAACGCTGTGAGTGTTGATACCACCAAAAATGGCCAGTACTTTATAACTAATTTGAACAGGCGTTTATATATAGAATTTTCCATCGGTAATAATATCTGATTTCCTGCAATCAATGGTCAATTGGAGTGAATATAAGTTTATTATTATTATACCGCTATGCTTGTTTCCAAACCATTTCTTGATGGCTGATACCACCCTCATAAAAATGATCACCAATGGTCTGAAACCCAAACTTTTTATAAAATGAAATAACATGATCTTGTGCATGCAAATATACCACAGCTTCATTTATTACTTGTTCTAGGATGAATTCTACCAATGCCCGACCCACACCGTAAGTTCTTTTTTCTTGTAATACGGCGAACCTTTCCAGCTTTATCCCTTTAGTTGTTTTGCGCCAACGAGCAGTACCAACAAACTGTCCATCCAAAGTAGCCAGTAAATATTTTGCTGATTCTTCAAACTGATCTACTTCCACATGTTGCGGTACATTTTGTTCCACAATAAATACACGATGACGAATGTCCCGAACAATATCCATTTCATTAGCATTCGCAACGATTCGAACTTTTATATCCATAACATAATTTTACCTTATCCAATAGTTAAAAACAAAGATGGTTTGAAATTCGGTTTTTACTTTCCAAATTTGATATATGCGATATAAAAGAAAACAAATCATCATCGTTGGTGACCGAGTTCTGATTCAACCGGATACGGACGAGAAAAAATCAGCTGCTGGTCTCTACCTTCCACCCAGTGTTATTGAAAAACAGGACGTACACGGAGGCATCGTTGTTGAAGTGGGCCCTGGTATCCCCGTGGGTAACCCAGACGATAGTTCCGAGGAGCCTTGGAAAACAAACAGTAATGGATATATCAGGTATATTCCCACACAGGCAGAAATTGGTGATTATGCATTATTCCTAAGTAAGGCCAGTATTGAAATAAAGGTAGAAGATCAAGACTACTTGATCTTGCACCAATCAGCTATCCTGGTACTTATCCGTGATGACCTAAATAGTCTTACAAAATAAACGAAATCATTAAATACGTAAAGTCAAAGGGTTCTTCGTTCCCATATTCCCAGTACAAAGCATATCCAAGGGACCAGTTTCCTTCCCACGGCAATTTCCTAGAAAAAATTAGATCCAGTTCGTCCCCTAATTTTTCATTGTAAACAGCATCTGAAAAATTATGGTAATGCAAATTCAAATTAAACCCCAGCAACCCCGATAATTTAGCTTTAACATTCCATTCCTTGAGCCCAAGGTGGATATTGTCACCAAAATTTTTATGTGCGTCATAATAACCATGCCATTTATGCCCGGCACCAAATGGTTTGGCAAAGCCCTCATAGACCTTAGTAGCTTGATCATCCCCGGAAATGTATTCATTACCAAATGTAACAGCATTGACTATTGGTATAAAATCTAAGTTTATTCCAATATTAACTGCCGTTAATAGTCCGTCAACATTTCCATCGGCTAGACTTCCAAATTGTAGGGCGCCTTCTGCTTCCAAAGTAAAAATAAGGAACTTTGTATTCAAACGGGCACCATAGGTATTACGGTAATAATTTTGTACACGATTCTTTTCTTTCTCTTCCGCCAGGCCGGTTCTGAAACCATAGATTTCCACAGTGGAACCTCCCAATTTATTCAGCAGATTCATACTGCGGTCAAAATAAAAACCATCGATAGTTTGATCATAGCGATCGCTGTCAAATATTTCATAGCCTTCGTTATTGATTAAATGAAATAGTCTTAAAGTGCCTTTGGGGGTTTTTCTGTAGGTTAGAAATCCTTCAAAACTACGGCCAATATTGTTCCAATTACTTTTTGCGATCAACCGCTGCTGGCCAAGCGCCAATTCAAACCTGCCTAATTGCACAGACCAATTACGTTTGAGTATGTTATTAACATGCAAGTATACCTGGTGGAAGGAAGGTATTGTTTCATCTTCTTTGGTAAGTCCAGGATTATTAGAGGAATATCCAAGAATTCTAGAATCCTGCAGCTGAAGATTCATAGAAACTGGTCCATTGATCAATTTGAAAAATATTCTACTACGCAAAAGGGAATACGTTGAGGGCTCATTATAGGTTTCTGTATTAGCAACTGAGCTAGTACGGTCCTGCATCATGCGATAACGGAATTCAGCTTGCCATTCCAATTCGGATGCACTTAACAAGTACGGACAAATAATAATTAAGCTGAATATTGCTTTTTTCATTTTGGTCCCGTCCAGATTATGGGATAAATAGATTCGCCAAAAATACCGACGTTACTGTTATAAAATAATTTCAAATCATCTTTTGTGAATGGTGCCAGCGCTGAATTTCCTTCGTTAGTATTTCCGAAATAATTTGATCCATATTCTACAATGGATGTTTCATGGCGAACGACCCTTACCGGGTG
>CAJWGZ010000168.1 GCA_913041075.1 uncultured Fidelibacterota bacterium
TCCCTCACATAATAGGAATAAGTCGTACGATTAACGCTGTCGGGCCGGCCAATGGCTTCTTCAACCATAGCCTCAGTAAATCCGATCTCGATAACACCATCATTGATTTTGTGACCCAATTCATCACCCCATTTATCCAATAGAATTCGTTTACGGTATTCTTCTTTTTTCTGGGCAAAAGTTAAATCCTCAATACTTTTAGCAAGATATTTTGCTTCATGTATCCTTTCTTTTGCTCGACGCTTAAAACGATCACTCTCATTTTCAAGGTTAAGGTTATTCTTTTCTCTAATCAAGGCCCGTTCTCTAGCTTCTTGGAAATAGGGCGGTAAACCAACCTGATCATAAAATGCTGAGCTCATGTAACCTATCGTATCATTAAAAGATATACGGATGAAGTCCTGAATATAATAGGGGTAAAATATAACTTCCGCGCCTTGCGGAATGTCAATACGTTGCCCCATCAACGGTTTATTAATCCACATACCAGCAAACGCAGCCCGGTTAATGCGAATAACCGCCTCACGTTCCAATAGTAAAAATTGTTCTCTTGCATAAGATTCTTGTAAATCTTCAATAAGATTTTGCAGACTGTCGAGTCTTATTACAGTATCAATAACTAGTGTTTCATTAAGTTTGATTAAACTATCCAAGCTGTCCAATTTTGTCTGGGCATGCAATAAAAACACATTACAGACCATGAACCGAAGAATGTTTTTCATAATTTTCTGTATTCTGTTAATAATTCGAAAAAATGATTTTCCAGATCCTGATTAACTTTCTGGCAATTATTGATAACTGCTTCTGCCCTATCAACATATTCAGTACAGCGTTTTTGATCCCATTCCGGTGGAGGAGTTTTTATTACGTCAGAAACATTTGATATTTTATCTGCAATTTTAACAAGAGTAGCATCTTTGGATAAGTGCGGAGCATTATCAATTTGCATTTGTTTACGTTGCGAAAATGTTAGCTGATTATTATCTGTCAACTCCTCTACAATTATCCTGACCCTGGATCCAAATTCTTTGTCGAGTTCATGCGCAGATGTATCTGTATCTTCAATGGTGTCATGTAGAAGTGCAGCTGATAATATTTCCGGATCTTCAATACCGCCAATCTCTGCTAAAATCATTGCTACTGAAATCGGGTGAATTATATAGGGCGTCTTACCATCTTTCCGTCGCTGATCGCAATGTTTAAGAGCTGCAAATTGGGTTGCTTTCAGGACCAAATTCATTTAAGCATTATTTCAGTTATATTTCAAATAAAAAGTGGTCAATTATCCTTGCTAGTCTCATCAGTCATATTTTCTAGATAATGTTTCTCAGCGATAGGACGCCAATCATTCCGTGAATTAATTGCCCTTACAACTGCTACTATAGTTAAAATAACCAGTAATCCAAGTGTACTGTATATACTATTATTACTAGAGCGATCAAAAGTAAGAATAAGGATAAAGAGGATCAGCCAGAGGGATTTGTATACGATATTGACTATTCGATTAATACTCATTTTTGATATGGTAATAGTCGCACAATCCGTCCCGGATCCTCCAAAGCGACGTAAATTAGACCATCTGGGCCAATCTCAACATCCCGAACTCTACTGCCGGCTTCATAAATAATTTCATCCTTTACCATATTTAAACCATCCATTTCAACACGGTGTAATCGTTCAAATTTTAATGATGTTGCCAATAAATTATTGTTCCACTCTGGGAATTTATTACCCTTATAAAATGTTATCCCGCATACAGCTATGGAAGGTGTCCAGTGAAAAACAGGTTGATCCATGCCCTCTTTATGGGTGTATTCTGAGATAATAGTACCACTATAATTTCTGCCATAGGTAATTACTGGCCATCCGTAATTGTGCCCCTTGCTTACAATATTTATTTCATCTCCACCTTTAGGCCCATGCTCTGCTTCCCATATTTCGCGTGAAATGGGGTGCAGCGCCAACCCTTGAGGATTACGATGACCATAGGACCAGATTGATTTAATGGATCCTTCAGTATTATAAAATGGATTATCAATTGGTATACTACCATCATCATTTAAGCGGTACATTTTTCCATTAGGCATTGCTAAGCTCTGAGCCTGATCCCGATCACCCCTATCTCCTACACAGAAAAATAGATACCCTTCGTCATCGAATAAAATTCTTGAACCGAAATGATGTGATTTTTTGGTATAATATTTCTCATCTGCCTTGAAAATAGTTTTAGTATCAATTAATTTATTATCGACAAGCTTGGCCCTTACCAATACCGTATGTGATTTATTTTTGAAAATATCACTGAAGGATAAATATATATACGAATTATTGATAAAGTTAGGATGGATCTCAACATCCATCATTCCACCTTGCCCTTTTGCTCGGACAGCAGGTATCTGACCACTAACTTTTACCTTATCTTTACCATCACTTGATACAACCCATAGATCTCCGATTTGGTCGGTTACAAGCATCCTTTCATCTGGCATAAATGCCATTCCCCATGGGACTTCAAATCCTGCTACAAATGTCTCAACTTGAAAGGATAGTTTTTCAGTGTTATGGATTCCGGCATCCCAGTCAGTTTCATCAGCGCTTACCCAGAAATTCAAAAGTAATAAAATCAATAATAATCTATGTAGAGCGGTATTGTTCATATTTAAGTCTGAC
>CAJWGZ010000169.1 GCA_913041075.1 uncultured Fidelibacterota bacterium
AATGGACGCCAGAATCAGCTGATGAAATGCATAAGGAGGATTGGTTCGCGATCATTTTTTCCGTTATTGCCTATATTGCACTACTGATAGGAACAGCAATGTCAGCACTATTAATTCCTGCAGGATTTTTCATTCTTATAATCGGCATATTGGCAACCATTATAATGTATTGGATTATTGATCCAAAATTAAGGGCCATTTCATCTGAATATGAAAAACAGGAAAAAGACTATCTCTTAAAACTAGAGGAAATACAAAAATGGGAGGCAGATAAATGACCCGGGGCTTAGCAGTAGTAATTGGTATGTCCATTGCTTATATCGCATCATTTGCGGGGATGATATTTGCATATATTTATTATAAAAAAAGAATACGCTCACAAAAAGAGGATAATTAATTGTATTCTGTTATCATTTTAGCAGCGCCGATTGGTCCGCCTATTCTTGGTGTTATTTTACCAGGCTTAATCCTCGCGTTGTCTTTTTTCCTTACCTATTTGCTTATTCAATATATTAAAAATAAGGACTAGGATTAACACACCAACACGGGAACTGAAATTTTAAGATATATGTTATGATTACATTTCAATTGCTTGACTGGATTTGGCTTATTTTATTTGCACTGTTGATGGTTTTCTTTGGTATTTACTTTTATAGATTTGGTAAACGATCTCAATCAGATTATTTCTTAGCCGATCGAGGTTTGCCGTGGTGGCTACCGGCGTCATCGGTTTACGCTACTCATACAGCTACAGATACACCTATATGGGTTGCTGGGGTGGTCTATAAATACGGCTTTGCTGGTCTTTGGTACGCATTTTATGCTGCCTGGTGTGCTATCAGCGCTTTTGTTTCAACAAGGATTTTTCGAAGGTCTTTGGCCTATAGTCAAGCAGAATGGCAAACACTCCGCTTTGGTGACCTAGGTGCGGAGCTGTTACGCGGTTGGCTCGCCGGGTGGTCAGTCTTTATGAATATGTTTATTCTGGGCTGGGTTGGCATTGCCATGGGTAAGCTCTGTGCTATGTTATTTGGTTGGGATTTGTATGTGGGACTATTGATCTTTACTGCTATTGGTGCAGTATATGTTTATACCTCCGGTTATTGGGGTGTTGTAATGGCAGATTTCCAGCAAGGAGTTATTGCCTTGCTGGTAATCATTATAGTTTCAGTTTATGGTGTTATGGCTGCAGGTGGGCCTAGTGCTATTATATCTAAACTTGACAGTTACAACAGTACCTGTGAGTGGAAAGTGCCTGATGTTTCATCGAGCCAGAACAAAGCCATGGTAAGAATTATTGATCCTGAGTCGGGAACAGAACTTTCACGAAGTGCACCATTCACAATTTCTGTACAGGAGGACGAAGCCTTTTTCAGAAAAACTGAAGATAAGGTACGTTCTTTAGTAATAGATCAAGCAAATACAACTGATCAACGATCTAAAGTTCTTTTCCCGGTTGCCAATAGTGTTCTGCTCGCAAATCATGGTTATAATATTGTTTGGGTTAAAAGCGATGAAAGAAAATTTGTAGATGTAGAATTTTCATTGGATAATGGTACGACATGGGATTTAATTGCTAAAAACCAATTTGAAGGTCAATCATGGCGACTGAATCCTATGAGTTTTACTGGAATGTTTGAAGGACAATTCCCCGTTGCTTGGTTTATAACCATGATGATCATTGCACTCATTGGTGGGTTTGGAATGGGGACAGCAATTGATTGGTATACGGAGGCCCAAAGAATACAGTCAGCTAAGACTGTACGGGATGCATCTTATAGTATTTGGGCAGGCACTGCTCTGGTTCTTATTAGAAATTCAATTTGGGCAGCGGCGATCCTTGGATTTTTTGTACTCAACCCGCACCTTGGCCAGGGTGGAGATTATGAAATGGCTTGGTACAGAGTAGGATTTGAATATCTTCCTGTAGGTATGGTTGGGTTTTTATTTGCCGGCATTATTGCTATTCACCTTTCAACGGTTTCTACCCATCTAAATCTTGGTGCCATGTATGTCACTAGGGATTTTTATCACCACTATATAAATCCGAATGCAAGTGAACAAAAGTTAGTATCAGTGGGACGGGTGTCAACGATCATAATTTTGATTGGTTCTTTTATTTTTGGATTGATTATTGGCGAAGAAATCACGGCCTGGTTGATTTTTGCATTATGGATAATGGCCGCAGGTGTGTGGTTGCCAAATATTCTCCAGGTAATTTGGTGGCGTTTTAATTCTTGGGGATTTTTGAGTGCCTGGATAGCGAATCTTGGTTTAAGCTGGTTGGTCGTATGGATATTACCACACTTTGGTGTAATTCCGGAATTGCCGGATTATTTGCAATTCTGGGCGTTAATTGTGCTGAACGCCATGATCTACTTACCCGTAACTTTTTTAACAAAACCGGAAAATATGGATCACCTTGTTGCCTATTATGTTATGTCACGACCAATAGGGTTTTGGGGACCTGTTAGAGCCGAAGCAATTAAGCAGGGCTTAATAAAGACTAGCAAAACCTAGTATCTTACCAATTGTCCAAATATGAATAGCGCTAAACCCATAGCACTATTATTAATTTATTCATTTTTCTTAATAACATCGATCTCTGCCAATAATAATACCGCAGATGATCGTATTTATAAACAAGCGCAAGAATTACTTGC
>CAJWGZ010000170.1 GCA_913041075.1 uncultured Fidelibacterota bacterium
CAAATGATCATGCAAATAGTTACTTATGGCAAAGAGTAAATAATGGTGAAATGCCGCCCGGAACCAACAATCCAGATCTTTCTGCAGCACAAGTTGACCTTATAGCTCTTTGGATAGATGAAGGTGCTTTAGAGTTTCCAGCTATTACAACCCCAGCATTAGTCATCAATGAGTTTATGGCGAGCAATGATACCACAATCGCTGATACGAGTGGTGAATTTGCTGATTGGGTTGAAATATACAACCCCAGTGATGAAGCTGTTGATCTCGCCGGCATGACATTCTCTGATGGTGATGATGCCAGTGAAATTCCAACTGGTTTTCCGGATATAACAACTATTTCGGCAGGTGGATTTATATTTGTTTGGTTTGACAAGGATCCTGATGAAGGTCCATTGCATATTAATGCAAAACTATCCGATGGTGGCGAATCGGTGATTCTTTTTGATACAGATGGGACAACGGTCATTGACTCAATTGATTTCGGCGAGCAATTTACAGATGTTTCAACGGGACGTTTCCCTGATAGCAGCGATACTTGGGATTTAACCGTCACGCCGACTCCAGGCGCAGCCAATGTATACACAGCAGCTGTCTTCGGCTGTAATGACCCGGATGCGATAAACTATAATCCAGATGCCAATGTGAATGATGACAGTTGTGAATATCCAACTATATTATGTGTATTGGGTGAAGTATATGTAAGTGAAGCAGCTACATCTGGCGACCCTGAAGATTATATAGAGATATTTAATGCAGGTGATGTTGAATGCTCACTTGCTGGTTTCCAGTTAGATGATTCTGAAGATTTAGATGACCTCATATTCGGTAATGTTATTTTGGAACCAGGTGCATATTGGGTGGGTTATGAAGATGCAACTGACAGTTTTAGTTCTGGGTTAAGTTCGAGCGGAGATATTATTGTCTTGGCAGATACTTCTGGTAATATGCTTACAGTAATATTAGAAGCATCAGTAGAAGTTGACGGAGTTCAGTTATCGCAAAGTTTTGACGCTACTGGAACAGGGTGTTATACAATGCCCACGCCGGGGGCAGTAAATGATACCTGTGTCACACTGAATATTAGTAATGCAGGTACGATTCCAACTCAATTTACATTGCACCAAAATTATCCAAATCCCTTCAACCCAGTCACAACACTGCGGTACGATTTGCCAGTGAATGGCTTTGTTAATATTACGGTCTACGATATGCTGGGTAGAAAGGTAAAAACCTTAATCAACCAAACCCAAGACACAGGTTACAGGTCAGTAATCTGGAATGCTACGAATGACTATGGCAGGCCTGTAAGTGCTGGTATTTATCTATACCAAATACAGGCTGGAAAATACATTAGTACGAAGAAGATGGTGCTGTTAAAATAGATTCTTTGTTTATAGACATTTAGGAATTTGATTTCGTAATATAAGACCCTTTTAGATATTGCTATCTAGAGGAGGGTATTATGAGGGATATAGAAATGCGTTTAATATTTATGCCAATCATTATTTTGACCGCTACGATTGTTATTGCGGATGCATTCCCTATCCAGCAGGCTCTGAATAATCAGACAAAAAGTAGTAGTACCAAGCAGAGACAAGCGGTTATTGCTACCAAAGCTATTGAAAATGCCTATTTTGATTTTCTTAAAGCGTTGCATGAAGAAAAACCAATGAAAGGCGGTAAACTTTTGGGGCGTTTGGGGTTGACTTCTAAAGGTCTGTCATCCTATAAGATTAAAGAGTATAATTCATATCTTACTTCCTATTTTCCAAAAGCATCCTCAGATCATGTACAGATGTTTTTGATCGAATCCTACATCGTAGAGAAAAAGTGGGATGAAGTCCAGGTAGGCCTATTGAAGTTTGCCTGCCTTTATCCAAATTCTTCCATCTACAAGAAAGTGTTGGATAATGGCTATACCTTGTTGCAAGAAGAAAAATATTTTGGTTCCGTTCGGGATAAACTTATAACATTGTTAAATGATGCGCCGAAAACAGGGAAAATACATAGCCGTTATTTTGATTTCCTTGCGGTAGTTCACGGCTTTAAAGATAAAAGGCTAACGTCGATTTTTGAGCGGGAATCTTGGGAATTTCTCACACTGTATTCTAATCGATCTAGTGGTAGTACGGTTTTGATGTGGCTAGCGCAAATAGAGCAGGAAAATAGTGCCTTTCATCCTGCAGTTATGATCTATGAAAAATTGATGACCTTGTACCCAGCGAGTCAGGATTATGCAGCAGCACTATATCAGGTTGCAATGCTTAAACAAGAAAAATTTAGCGATTATAATGAAGCGACAGTTAGTCTTCGCAAATTTCTGAAGAAATTTCCGGAACATAATTATGTAGCACATGCCCAATATCGCATTGCAACTATGGCTGATAAAAACTTTAGTGACTGGTCGACTGCTGTTGAAGAATATGAAAAACTGGTTACGAAGCATCCCACATTCAAATACTCTGTCCCCAGTTTGCTCCGTGTCGGAGAAATTCAAGCCACGAAGCTGAAATTGAAAGAACAGGCTATTAGCACTTATAATCGAGTAGCTGCTGAGTACCCTGACAGTACCTTGCAGGCCACAGAAGCACTCCAACGTTCTGCGAAGTTATACCAAAAGGCCAAGGAATATGAAGAGGCCATTCATC
>CAJWGZ010000171.1 GCA_913041075.1 uncultured Fidelibacterota bacterium
CTAAATTCAAGATTAATCCCTTCCATGCGAAAAAGTTTCTTGTACTGTTTGATCAATGAATTTTTTGGTTCCATAAGTACCCTGTAAAGTGCCTCTTCATTTAAGGTGTCCAGGGTAGATATGACAGGTAGTCGTCCTACTAATTCTGGAATAAATCCAAATTCAATTAGGTCCTCAGGGCGCAGAAAATCTAAAGATTTGTCAGATACCTTTAGTGTTTGTTTATTGTCCTTGGTAAAACCGATCTCTGCTTTTCCTTCACGTCTGGAAATGATATCAGTCAGGCCATCGAATGACCCTCCGCAAATGAAAAGAATATTTTCTGTATCAATTGGTATAAGGCTTTGCTCGGGATGTTTGCGCCCACCCTTAGGTGGTACATTGCTGATTGTCCCTTCCAAAATTTTTAGTAATGCCTGTTGCACGCCTTCACCTGACACATCGCGGGTAATACTTGCGCTGGATGCCCTTTTGCCAACTTTATCAATTTCATCAATGTATACGATACCCTGCTCAGCTAAAGTAATGTCATAATTGGCCACCTGTAAAAGGCGCACCAAAATATTTTCAACATCCTCCCCTACGTAACCCGCTTCTGTTAGGGCTGTGGCATCGGCAATAGCAAATGGAACAGAGAGAAAATTTGCTAATGTCTGGGCAATCAGCGTTTTTCCGGTACCCGTAGGACCAAGAACCAGGATATTGCTTTTTTCTAATTTGACACCATCATCCAAATCCTGAAAAAGGATTCGCTTATAATGATTATGGACCGCCACAGCCATGACTTTCTTTGCCTGTTCCTGACCGATAACATGCTGGTCCAGATATGCTTTTATTTCGGTAGGTCTGGGCAGTGTCCTATGCTGCGAATTATTTTTCGTTTGCTTATCAGTCTTGTTGTGTTTTTTCTTGGGTGATTTCATTTTTTCCGTGCTACGAGTAAGGTATCAATAATACCATATTTTTTGGCCTCTTCAGCATTCATGAAGAAATTGCGATCAGTATCTTTTTCAATTTTTCTCAAAGTTTGTTTTGTACTCTTCGCTAAAATTGAAGTTAATCTTGCACGCAGCCTGATGATCTCATCTGCCTGAATTTTAATATCAGAAGCCTGACCTTCCGCTCCACCAAGCGGCTGATGAATCATAACCCGCGAATTGGGAAGCGCTGATCGCTTCCCTGCCGCACCACCTGCCAATAAGATCGCTGCCATACTTGACGCTTGCCCCATACATATGGTTGCCACACTTGGTTTTATATAATTCATGGTATCATAAATTCCCAAACCGGCAGAAACATATCCACCTGGTGAATTGATGTATAAAAATATATCCTTATCGGAATTTTCAGCTTCAAGAAATAACAATTGAGCAATAACCAACGAAGCCACTGAATCATCAATAGGTGTTCCAAGAAATACAATCCGTTCGCGGAGCAACCGAGAATAAATATCATAAGCTCGCTCCGTGCGACCGGTTTGTTCTACCACCATCGGAACTAATTGAGCTAAATCTTTATTGTTCATTATTACTCCCCTTCCTTTGTTGCTTCTTCTCGAAGTACTTTTGTATGAACTTTCACATCCTTAATCTTGGCAAATTCGGTTAAATAGTCCAATACCTTTTTTTCCAATAGATCATCTTCAATTCGCTGCCGGTTACTGGGTTTTTTATAATATTTCTTTATTTCTTTAGCATGATCTGGTGATCGCTCAAGAAGTTTTTCTATTTCTTTCTCAACATCATCCTTAGAGACAGCAATGTTATTTTGGCTATTAATTATTGCCCTCCTTACAAGGTACCACTTCATATTTCTTTCAGCAACGGGTCGATACGATTCACGAATTTTATCTTCGTCCAGGTCCTGTTCTTTTTCCTGTGTTTTCGCTTCTTCAATGATATGATCAAGATATGAGTCAACCATAGCTGGAGCAAATTCTGGGCTTACATATTCTATCATACTATCGGCAAGCTGTCGTTCAAATGATTCATTGGTTCGGCGAGCATAGCTATCATCCACTTTACTTTTTATGATTTCCCGAAAACTAGATTCATCTGTCGCATCCGGTTCCACAGTTTTAATGAATTCTTCATTTAACTCTGGCAAAACCTGTTTCTCAACATTGATTACGGATAATTCATATTTACTAACACCATTTTCTTTATCATTAGGTAATTCTACTTGGGCAGTATCACCAGGCTTTAAGCCTAATAATCTTGACTTATTATCTCCACTGAAAGGATCCACGCCAATCTGCAAAAATCGTTTTTCAAGTTTTTCGCCGATGATTGGAACACCGGATTGATCCAACTTTTGTAAATCTACAATAAGAAAATGGTCCTCTTCTGCCCCATCCTCTACAGTTTTTACTTCTGCCCTCGACCTGCGCATTTCCTCAATAACATTATCGATATCGATATCATCAGATATGTATTCTGTCTTTTGTACTTTGAGACAATTCTTTTTCATTTTTGGCAATACCACTTCAGGTTCAATTTCAAACGCAGCCTTAAATCTAAAATGTTCCTCAAAATGAAAATGGACATCCTTGACTTCAGCCTTATTTACCGGAACTAGCTTTTCTTCTTCCAGCGCTTGCCGGTAATATTTATTAACACCCTCTTCGATAAACT
>CAJWGZ010000172.1 GCA_913041075.1 uncultured Fidelibacterota bacterium
GTCGGATCCGTAATTATCACTGGTGTCCGTCGAGCATCCTTTTCTAATGAGGCTGGTCTAGGGACCGAAGCTATGGCACATGGTGCAGCCAAAACCCGCGAACCAGTACGGGAAGGACTGGTGGCCATGTTGGGACCTTTTATCGATACTATTGTGGTCTGTTCCATCACAGGGATTGTCATTTTATTATCCGGACTATGGCAGGGGGATGAAACCAGCGGCGTAACCCTTACGACCATGGCCTTCAGCCAGGAACTGGGCAGCATGGGTAAATCACTGCTGTTAATTTGCGTTTTCATCTTCAGTCTCACGACAATGTTTGGACAATCTTATTACGGCAGTAAATGTATAGGCTATTTATTTGGCACCCGTTGGCAACAGAAGTATAATTTATTTTATGTCATTGCGGTGATTTTCGGAGCTGTCGTTTCCCTGAATGTAGTCATCAATATCATTGATGGGGTTTATGCGCTGATGGCTATTCCAACCATGGTTTCGGCGCTCTTGCTTTCACCACAGGTAATGAAGGAAGCAAAACGTTATTTTGCGAACCTAAAACAATGAGCGAACGGCGACACCTGACAACTGAACAACCCAATCCCTTATCGGACAGTATTGATGATTTTTCCGTGCGAGAAATTTTGGATTTGATCAACAGAGAAGACCAGGCCGTGGCTCAAAAAGTAAGGGAAGCTTTGCCCGAAATTAAAGATACAGTAGAGCTAACAACATCTGCACTGCGGAATGGTAATAGAGTGTTTTATTTGGGCGCCGGTACTAGCGGCAGGTTGGGAGTGTTGGATGCATCCGAAATGCCGCCTACTTTTTCTGTTCCACCCAGCTGGTTTACCGGTATTATTGCAGGTGGTGACGAGGCACTTCGAAAATCAATCGAGGGTGCTGAAGATAAGGCTGATGCTGCTATTGAAGATCTAACCACCCATGGTGTTGAAGCAGGGGATGTGATTATCGGTATTAGCACCAGTGGTGCGGCAAAATATGTTCAGGCTGCATTAAATCATGGCCACGAAATAGGATCAAAAACAATTTACCTGACCTGTACTGCCAAACCATTTTATCCTGCAAATGTTGATCTAATTATTTCTGTTGATGTAGGCCCCGAAATCATAACTGGTTCAACCCGCATGAAAGCGGGAACAGCAACAAAAATGGTTTTGAACATGATTTCTACAGCTACAATGATTCGCCTGGGAAAAGTTTATAGTAATTTAATGGTTGATCTGATGGCAGTTAATGAAAAACTAGTAGATCGTGGAATCCGTATTATACAGGATTTTACAAATTTAGATATTGAAAATTCCCGCAAAATATTGGTCGCAGCAAAAATGTCCGTAAAAGCTGCCCTAGTTATGGTCAAAAAAGATTGCGATTTGGACGTTGCTGAAAAACTTCTTCTAGATGCAAACGGTTTTTTACGCGATGTAATCAATTAACCTGATAGATAAAACTAAGCTAAAAAGAATTTTATGCTTTCTATTTTCAACACACCGGCGCCAAATATTTCAATAAGTGCAGCGCAAACCATAGTCATGGATGCATATGGATTAGATTTGTCTGCTACAGCTCTTACAAGCGAACGGGACCAAAATTATTTATTAAAGGAAAAGGCTGAGCCGAAATACGTTTTGAAGATCTCTAATCCTGCTGAATCATTCGATGTATTGGAAATGCAGCATGCCGCACTCGCGCACATATATTTGCATGACCCTGAAATCCAATTACCTCGTCCAGTAAACACATTGGATGGTGAACTTATTTTTCACCATGAAACAGCTTCTAATGAAAAACATTATATTCGTATGGTGGAATATGTTCCAGGTGAATTAATGAAAGACCTGGGAAAACAAACGAATGGTTTAATTAATGATCTTGGCTATTTGCTTGGCAGATTGGATCTTGCACTACAGGGTTTTGAACATCCAGCAGCTAGACGATCTTTTCCATGGAATGTAGCCCAAACAGATTTCTTGATAAATAATCAGGATAATATTCGTTCTGAAGAAGATCAATTAATTATCCAACACTTCCTTCAGGAATATGAAAAAAATATTGTTCCGATCAGTCATGAATTAAACAGGGCAGTTATTCATAATGATGGCAATGACCACAATGTAATCGTTAATAAAGATAATCGTGCCCATGGTATCATTGATTTTGGTGATATGGTCCATACTTATATTATCTGTGAATCCGCTGTCTGTCTAGCTTATCTGGTTTTAAAAAATCCTGATCCGATAGATCTTACAGCAGAGTTAATTAAGGCGTACCAAACGGTATTTCCATTAACGGAATTAGAAATAAGTGTGATCATATATTTCATTTGCCTGCGCCTGTGCGTTTCGGTAACGATGGCAGCCTACCGTAAACAGTTATTTCCTGATAATAAATATATTATAGTAACTGAAAATCAGGCCTGGGGTTTTTTGAGAAAAATGAAGAATGTGGATCTGCAGGGCTGGTCCGATAAAGTTGTGGATAAAACTTTCCACTGAGGCATTTTGCTTAGCACCAAGAATATCAAGAAACTCAGGGACCAATACATCGGTCCATCTTTTAGTCTTTCTTATCATGAACCATTGCATATCGTAAAAGGAAAAGG
>CAJWGZ010000173.1 GCA_913041075.1 uncultured Fidelibacterota bacterium
TTTACCACATAAACATGGGTATCGGCTGGGTGCGGATAAACCCAAGTTGGTTTCTCTGTAGGCATTTTATGCATCTTGTGTTTTTTTATTGATTTATTATGGTCCATTGAACCCATGGAATGCTGCATATTCATCTGTTTTTTTCGTCCCGTAAATAAGGTTCTGCTAATATCGAATTGGAGAACATCCAGTTCATAGAGCGTTCCAGACATCATGGCCACCGAATATTGTTTTAGTCCATCATTTGTTAATCGTGAACCATGGGGCATAACACCTGTTTCAACTCTCTTGACCTCGATCATTTCTTCTGGATCAACGATCGATACCGTACTCGGCTCATGTTCACCGTGTAGATTAAAATTCACCACGTATAAAAGTCCAGTGGCAGTGGATATTTGCATCGTGGCAGGGAATAGCCCTAATTCCACCCGATCAACCATCTTGTCAGAACCCGTTTCATATTTATATACATGGCCGAAAGGAAACCCGTGAGCGAGGGATAAGTACCAATATTTACCATCTGGGGATATGGTGAGGCCGTGGGGACCCTCAATTTCCAGCGGCCATACACCGACAGGAATATCTTTAATAACTGCAGCTTTTTTACCATCGAACTTGACTAAGTGTACTTCATCCTGTGATTCAGCTGTAACATAGATATAATAATTCCTTCCTTTTACTGGACTAATTGTCAGTAAGAAAAATAGAACTGGAATAATTAATTGCGTCATATGCTGGTTTCAATCGTCATCTTCACTAAAGTCATATTCAACTAGCTTTACTGCATAAAGTCCGCTATTCATATCAGAGAAGAAAATATGATTTTTATAAGGCTGCGGTCCCCATACCATAGTTGCATTTGACATTCGACCGTTTTTATGGTTGGACAAATAGAATGCAATTTCACGACCCTGCTTATATAGATCACCAAGTAATTCCCCTGAAATATCAACTACTCGCAAGCCGCCCTGGTAAAATGCGGTGTAAAGGGTGTCACCTTTTACCCACAGATTATGTGAGCCTGCTTCCGGGACTTGGTAAATTGCTTCTTCTACTGGATCATTATAGTCATTCATATTCAAAAAGTGATATCCACCCCTAGGATTGGCGGGTTCCATATTTTCAATTTCACCAAGGCCGAAGGGAAAATGTTCATCGCCAGCAATTACATAAAAGTCACCAGTGGATTTACTAAGGAAAGGAAAGGCAGCGTGGTTACGTCCAGTTGTGTCAGTTTTTGATGACATTAATATTGGGTTTTTATGACTACCTTTACCTGCAGCTTGCAGTACAGGGTTATCCATGATTGTATGCCTGTTCTGTTCCGAAAAATTCAATCCGCCAATATCAACAACGTGAACACCATCGTTCCAATTTGATGAATATGCAATTCCATTTTCAATCCATACATCATGGATACTATGCCCTGGAGTATTTAGTTCATAACTACCCACACGCCAGGGATTTGCTGGGTCGGAAATATTAATGATATCATACTTTCTTCCGTTATTAACAGCATATACATGGTTATCATAAATGAATGCATTATGCACACCGCCGGTAAGCCCATCATTGAACTCTGATAATATTTTGACATCATATGGATTGCTTACATCAAGAATAACAACACCATTTTTCCGGGTGGATGCCCCTTCACGAGTTAAAACTCCTATTCGACCATCAGCCGATACTTTTACATCATTTATTGTACGCGCATCTACTGTAACTGTATCAATGATAACCAGGCTTGACGGATCTGTTACTTCCCAGAAATAAGCTTCGCCATTGGCTTCCCAGGTACCTGTAATTGCAAAATCTCGGTCTTTGAATTCACCAACGCCCTGCCAGACCCATAGATCAGAAGTAAATACATCTGTTATTAATCCATGACCAACTAATTTAGCACGTTTTTGTATGTTGCGTGGTGTAATGCGTATTGTTTTCGATGCGGTGTAACCTCCTGAAGTTGCAAAAACGGTATAATCACCAGGATTTTCAGCTACAAACTTTCCTTGCGGTGTAATTTGTCCGCTAGCTGGCAAGCCGATCCCGTATACAGCTTTCCCCGTAAAGGAAAATACTACCGGGGCATCCTCAACAGCTCGACCAGAGGCGGTTAAGGCTCTAGCCTTAAAAGTAATGACATCCCCTGTTCGATAATCATCCTCTTCCAGGGAAAGTTCTATTTTACGCACTGGATTCCGCACTATCCGTAAATCAGTTGAAGAGGAAATTCCCTCTGCTGTTACAGTTAATTGAACCCGTCCCCGGCGATAAACAGTGAGGTGGCCAAACTTATCGAAGTCGGCTATTTCTGGGCTGAGTGATTCGAAGACCAGCTGGACATCCTGTCTGGTTATACCGGCCTGATCTAAAACACGAGCAGCAAATTCAATTGTTGTGCCTTCATAAGCAGTTCCTGGCGGATAAATAAATTCAACTTTGGCAATAGGGGGGAACGGTACTGTAATGGGCATACTGCCCCGTACACGCTTAAATCTATCAGGTGTAATACTTCTAGCTCTCAGCTTAAAAGAACCTGGTTTAAACACCTTTACTTGTACATTAGCGACCCCTTTTGGGTTGCTGATCCATGGC
>CAJWGZ010000174.1 GCA_913041075.1 uncultured Fidelibacterota bacterium
TTACCATATAGCATGATTAATAGTCCCAATCCGAATTATGATCCATCACGTTTTCGCCGTCCACGAACAATTGAATTAGGCATGCAGTTTTTCTTTTAATGTTACACTTGTATAGATACACGATGTTTTTGGTTTTTCTGACTGGGTCGCTACTTGGTCAAAACTTTTTCCCCATTCTTGGAGGCCAAAGAGCGGGTACGTCTATATATACTTTTTTAAAGATCGGTGTTAGTGCACGTGCAGAGGGCATGGGTGAAGCAGTGGTTGCGTTGCAGCAGGATGCTGCATCAATATACTATAATCCGGGCACGATTGCCCAATTCACTGGCACAAAGTTCTCCGCCTCGCGGATCAAATGGCCAGCTGATATCAACTATGACTATTTTGCTTTTACTCAAAAATTAGCAGGGCGCCATAGTATCGGTTTCAGTGCGGGAATTTTACATATGGCACCAATGATGGAAACCACTGAGTATTTACCCCACGGTACAGGGAATTATTTCATTTATCAGGATCGGTTTATAGGTCTTACTTACGGCGCCAGAATGACTGATCGCTTTAGTTTCGGGATTACCATCAAACATGTCCAAGAAGATTTAGCTGGATATCAGCTAAGCACACCGATGATGGATATGGGGACATTTTACTGGACCGGCTACAAGTCGCTGCGTTTTTCGGCATCCCTATCTCATTTTGGTAGTCAATCTAAGCCAACAGGTACTTTTGAAAAGAAGTATTTGGATTCAGAAACGGGTGAAGAAATAATTTCCCAAACAGAATTCCAGGAGTTTTCACCGCCTTCGGTATTTCGCGTTGGTGCGGCAATGGATGTGATTGATAAACCAGGACGGGTAATGATATTAGCTCTGCAGCTGAACCACCCCGTAGACAATGCGGAAAATATTGCTGCCGGATTGGAATATACCTTCATTGAGATGTTACATATTCGCGCAGGATACCGCATTAATAAAATAGAACAGAATTATTCCTTTGGTATAGGGTTAAATATACCTGCCGGACCAGTAATCCTTAATGTTGATTATGCCTATTCCAATTTCATTCATCTTACTGATCCGATACGATTTACGTTAGGAATCTCTTTAAAATGAAATTTCGTATTCTATATTTTTCTCTTTTCCTGCTGATGTTAGGTTGTGTCGAAAAGATGACTTTGCCAACTGCAATAAACACAAATACTGAATTTGCGGCAGGGGATACCACATATTTATTAGTTAATCCCGTATGGGATGAAACCTACGGCTTTGCTGCGCCCATTGAAATTTCTATTGCCCCAGATGGACATATTTTTGTCGCAGATTCCGCCGCGAACCGTATATTCGTTTTAGATCAAAGTGGAAATGTACTCAGCGGTTATGGTGATTTGAATAACTTGGTTATTGTTGATGATACTGCAATAAGCCCAATTGATGTAGATGTGGATCAAAAAATGAATGTCTATTTTATCGATGGCAGTGACCGAATTTATCGTTGGAGTCATTATTGGAATGATGTGGGTATTGAATCCTTTGCTTCTGCCGCCGTTTTTTCATATACAGCAACAGGAGACACAATCAGGTTAGGTCATCGGAATCCTCAGTGGTTCGAGATATTGAATCATCCGGATTGGATAATGACTAGTGTTGAGTGGTCAAATGAACAGACAATGATCGATTCAATCTTAGGCCCACATGTGTTTTTTGAGGGATCCTGGGTGAGAAATACATTTGCTGATTTATATTATGAGAGTGAGAACAATAGCTTTTCAGGTATTGCTGCTACGCTGGATAGTGATAATTATATTTATGCGCAGGATCACCATCATAATCGGATTATTAAAATTATCCTAGAGCGGTCCCAATACATAAAGTTATCAAATGGCGAATTAGTTTGGACACATTCGGGTACTTTTGGCCAGACTGTAATAGCAGAGGGCACGGGTGCTGGTACCGTAAACGACCCACTGGGTATAGATGTTGATTATGCTGGTAATCTATATTATTCCCAGGGAGGAAATTTTTTCGCTATTCATAAAGTTAGGCCTGTTGTAACTGGTGCATATACAGTTTATCAATCAGTATTTCAAGAGGGATCTAATGAAATCATGGATCTATTCCGATTCAGTTTCCCTGCAGATGTTGCTGTAGATTTGAACCAGAATATTTATGTAGCCAACACTGAATCACAGGAAATACAAGTGTTTGATTCCAATGGACAGTTCTTTAAAAAAGCTGGTGTAGAAGAAGTTACTGTCGATACTACAATGTGGGTTGCTTACGGGAATATGGATGTCGAAGTAGATACATTTATTGTAAAAGAGATAAAAGGATTTTTAACTAGTCCACAGGCCGTAACCGTAGATAAGCGCGGTGTAATCTATATATGTGA
Source organism: uncultured Fidelibacterota bacterium (assembly GCA_913041075.1). GTDB lineage: Bacteria > Fidelibacterota > Marinisomatia > Marinisomatales > TCS55. Next base: position 2,386 of record CAJWGZ010000174.1, read on the forward strand.
TACACCTACAAGTCGAATTTTACGCTACCGTTTATCAAATAAGCTGGATGAAGATTTACAGCCCATACAATGATTAGATTAGTTGTTTACTTTATTTTTCTAGTAGGGTTATTGTTATCTCAGGAAGCGACAGCATTTATTAAATATTTTAACAATGATCGTGATTTTCTTGGCGATAAACCTATGCTGGCGAGTGAAAGAAA
>CAJWGZ010000175.1 GCA_913041075.1 uncultured Fidelibacterota bacterium
GTATTGCAGTATTTCAAGATATTCTCCGAAGCGATTATGAAACTCATATTTTGATTCAACTATTAATTTTACTGCGATGTTTGTACTAGTATCATCACCCTGTACATAATTAAAGAACAGTGTTAATAAGATCAATATTTTGATCAATGGGTTTATATATATATATGATCGCAAACGGTATTACTCTTTCAAACCGCTAAAAGTGGCAAACGAATTTTAGGAAGAAGACCAGCAATTATCCATTACATTCAAAGCAATTAAACCTTTGCAAAACCTAAATCCATAAATGACCTCATTATATTATATTAATTGTCAATGTAGTTGATGGATTAAATTTTTTCTGGAACCTGGTCCAAAATATATTCTGCCATGGCCGTAATTGTGAGACTCGGGTTTACACCCAGATTTGCTGGAACGATAGAACCATCTGCCACATAAAGATTCTTATAGCCAAAGATCTGGCCTTTATGATCGATCACACCATTTTCTGGGCTGTCGGCCATTACACACCCACCCATGATATGTGCTGTTGTCGATGTATTTAAGAATATTTCTGTAATGCTGGCAGCTGGATCACCATCTATCTTCTCGGCAAGGCGTCTGGTATATTCATTCGCTACGGGAATATAAGCCGGTACTTTCTGGTTTGTATCGCAATTAGAATTCATCGACCTTTTACCTAGGCGCCACCAGCGGCGTTTGTAATCGAAACGCATATAATTACTTATCGTCTGCATAACCAACACGTAGGTAGATTTTTCAGACACCCCAATGGGATTCATGCTGCGCAAAAAAACTAGTGGGTGGCGGATAATATTCCACAACCATAAGATCGGTCGGGGAACATAATCATGCTTATCTACTAATAATGTTGCCAAAAGAGACATGGCGCCTTGTCCCTTACCGTAGCGGCAAGTTTCAATATGGGTATTTTTATCAGGATAAATACCCGAAGTAATGGCAATACCTTTAGAATAATCAACATCTTTTCCTTTTGCTACGACTCCCTGTATAGCTTCGCTGTTTGTACGGACAAAATTTCCCAATTGTTGTGATATATTTGGTAAAGAGCCTTTCGATTTGCAGCGGTGTAGTAATTTCACTGTTCCCATAACACCGCCGGAAAAAACTACCCCACCGGCATGGTATACAATTTTTCTTTTTACAATACCTGTGACTTTTTTGGTAATCAGTATATAATTCTCTGAGTCATTGGGTTGTACGTCCACGACCCTTGTTTCCGGTATTATATCCACTCCAAGCTTTTCTGCCAGGAACAGGTAGTTCATATCCAGCGTATTTTTTGCACCGTGCCTACAACCGACCATACAACCACCACACAAAATACAACCAGTTCGGTCCGGACCCTGGCCATCAAAATAAGGGTCGGAAACCGTTACTCCCGGTTCACCAAAATAAACACCGACATCATTGACGTGGAATGTATCTCCAACACCAGCATCCTCAGCACATTCCCGTAGCAATTTATCGGCGTGAGTAATTACCTCACTCTTGGTGACACCAAGCATTATCTTAGCTTTTTCATAAAATGGGGTAAGTTTTTCTTTCCAGCCCGGCCCACCCCATACCGGGTTATCGAATGCCTCATCGGGCGGTACTATGAGATTATTGGCATAAACCAAACTACCGCCACCCACTCCCGTACCATGCAGGATAAAAACATCTTTTAATAATGTAAGTGCCTGAATTCCATAAAAACCTATTTTTGGTATCCAAAAATATTTTCGAAAATTCCAGTTAGTTTTCGGAAAATCTTTTGACCGATAGCGTTTTCCTTGTTCAATCACAGCTACTTTGTGACCTTTTTCAGCAAGACGAAGGGCAGCTACGGATCCCCCAAATCCTGAACCAATTACAATATAATCGTAATCCTTCATAAAAATAAACTAGACTGTAATAACGATCTTCCCAATGCTCTTTCGTGATTCCATTAATTCATGAGCCTTGGGGATCTCGTCAAAGAAAAAGGTTTGTCCTACCACAGGACGCAAATTATGCTTAATAACAAATTCAGATAGTCCTTGAATAACGCGATCCATGATTACCTCATCCTTCATGAGGTAACCCAAATGGAAAGCCATCATGCTATATACACGTTTGGACATATCCATAAGGTTTGCTTTTGGTATACCCTGCCAGGTTTTATACCATGATAATGGATTCCACTTCTTTAGGTCCATACTGGCATAACCCATTACAATGATCCGACCCAAAGGCTTCAACACCCGTACACTCTTTTTGAACACATCGCCGCCAACCATTTCCTGGACAACATCTACACCCTGACCATTTGTTAATTTCTTAACCAACTCTTCAAAGTCATCTTCCATATAGTTGATCGCATGGTCAATCCCCAGATCCTGGAGTAATTTTGCTTTTGCCGGGTTACTTACAGTACCATAAACGGTGCAACCCAAGGCTTTGGCCATCTGCACCGCAGCAGTACCAACACCACCAGCAGCAGCCTGAATCAATACAGATTCACCTGCTATAAGTTTTGCCATTTCGAATAAACCGACCCAGGCTGTGGAAAAATTGACGAAAAAAGCTGCATTTTCTTCAGG
>CAJWGZ010000176.1 GCA_913041075.1 uncultured Fidelibacterota bacterium
TTCTTTTTACTATTATTGAATATGATTATAATTGTAGAGATAAGCGGTAAAAAATGAAACGTAAGCGTATAATTCTGGTCATAATAGCAGCGGGGATATTCTTCTCCTGTAGTGACGATAATGATACTGATCAGGAATTCACTAAGGCCTATGTTACACTGCAGGGCTCTGATAAGATAGCAGTTATAGATGTTGATAATGCTAAATTAATAGCAGAAGTTGATGCAAACTTCATTAACACTGGCGATCGACCACATTATGTTGTGATTGATGAAATTCATCGTAAATGGTATGTAACACTTATTTCTTCTGGTTATGTATGCAAATTTGATTTGGATACGGATGAATTACTGGATTCAATATTTATCGGTAGCCAACCGGCGCTAATGGATATTGATCGGGAAAACCAGATCCTCTATGTATCCCGCTTTATGCCCATGCCTAGCATGGGTATGGAAAGTTCTGAATCCCAATTGGTCCATAAGATCAATGCCGCAACTATGACCATTCTGGGTACAGTAGATGTTGGCGCGTCATCACCTCACGGGATCGCTCTTAGCAGCGATGGATCTACACTATGGGTGGCCAGTAATGAAGCTTCCCATTTTTTTGCGATCGAGACCACCCGTTTTGGGGAAAGTGATTATCAGCCGCAGAATTTTCGCCTAGGGTCAGATGTACCTTATAATTACGAGATCAATGATAATACCTACAACGCTTTGGAGCTCGTATTAAGCCAGGATGGTTCGGAACTGTTTGTATCTTGTTCTGGGACGGGGCAGGTACGCATATTTGATACGTCGAATGGGGACAGCCTGAAATATTACAGCACTGGTATGATGCCCTGGCATATAGCTGTTTCCAATGATGATAAATATCTTTATACAACCAACCGTATGTCAAATAATGTTGTACAAACAGATCTCACCAATGGTGCTGCAAAAACATTCACTGCCGAAGATCTTGCAATGCCCCACGGAGTTGCCCTTACGGTCGATAACAGTAAACTGGTAGTAAGTTCTTCCATGGGTGATGTATTATATATTGTGGATGCAGAATCCATGGTCATGACCGGGATGATCATGCTAATGGATGGCGATATGGGTATGGACAACATGAATATGCCCACTGGTGTAGCTGTTGTACAGGAGTAAACCCGGTTTATTTTTTCTTTGCTTGGTTAGCTACTGAATTTATCGCTGACTTTATCGCTTCCTCATCCCCCAGATAATAATGTTTGACCGGCTGTAGTTCATTATCCAGTTCGTAGATCAGAGGTACACCTGTCGGTATATTTAGACTAACGATATCATTATCAGAAATATTATCCAGGTATTTTACCAGAGCCCGCAGTGAATTCCCGTGGGCAACGATCAATACCTTATTTCCGCTACGGATAGATGGTGCAATGGTTTCTTGCCAATAGGGCAGAAAACGATTTACTGTATCCTTTAAACATTCAGTCAGGGGAATATCCTTTTGATCAATATTGGCATAAGTAGGATCATTCCCGGACCAGCGTTTATCTGATATTTCCAGTGCTGGAGGTTGTGTGTCGTAACTGCGACGCCAGATCAGTACCTGCTCATCACCAAACTTGGCAGCGGTCTCTGCTTTATTCAACCCTTGGAGCGCACCGTAGTGCCGTTCATTCAAACGCCAACTATATTTAATCGGTACATTATCTATTTGCATTTCCGATAGGCAGATTTCCATTGTACGAATTGCGCGGGTGAGGAGGGATGTATAGATCAGATCGAAAACGAATCCTTCTTCTGTCAGGATTTTTCCAGAAGTTTGCGCCTCTTGTTCTCCTTTTGGGGTCAGATCAACGTCGGTCCATCCGGTAAAACGATTCTCCAGATTCCATTGACTTTCGCCATGACGCAATAAAACAAGTTTAACCATGAATACTTTCCCATCAGAAATTCGATCAAAACTATTATTCTTCAAAATGCCAAAATATATTTAACCAAAGAATTTGAGGAAATAATGATGAATGAACGTGTTGCAGTAAATGAATTTGTGCGGCGTCAAACAAAAGAATCCGGGAAATCATTTTCAAGTCAGCTTTCCTTTGAAGATATTGCATTGCATGCTGAAGTACAGATGTCCGCCGGACATTTTAAAGAGGGTTACCGGGAAGGCGTAAGAATTGTAGCGGCAGCAGCGGATATTACCAAACAATTCACCTGTCCCTTTGTCAAAATTGATGCAGCAACAGAATTGTCCGCAAAATATGTCCAGCGCAGACCTGATGAAAAATTTTATATCCAAGTGCGGGCAAAAACGGGCACATTACTTCCTGCTGGAAAAGTTGAACTGATCTTGTATCGTCATGATGTGCTGGCAGAAAATGATGAACAAAGTACCGCTGCCGAATGGGAGTTGATCAGTTTTCATGCATTGCCGGAAGGTATAGATGAAATGCCTATGGGACCGGTGACCATGATGCGCAATCAGTTGAAACTGCCTGGTGGTACCAAGGCCAATTATTCCGCAGCTGAGTGGGCTCATTCCGTTGAATTCTGGCAGCATTATGCTGCCCTGGAAACGGAG
>CAJWGZ010000177.1 GCA_913041075.1 uncultured Fidelibacterota bacterium
ACAAAAACATTCCGATTCTTTGAAAACATTGCCAATAAATCAATATTTACTAGATTCAAAGCAGTTATCCATGTATTCTACACTTGAAAAAGCTCTAATTCTTAAAAGCATTGATCTTTTCGAAACTATCCCTAGCGAGGAATTGATTAGAGTTGCCCAAATCGCTGATGAAGAACAATTCGAAACAGATAGTCTATTATTTGAAGAAGGTGATTTTGGTGATTCCATGTATATTGTAGCTAATGGAAAAGTGCGGGTTCATAAAGGTGAACGTACAATTGTAGAACTTGAAAAAGGTGCGTGTGTGGGCGAAATGGCGCTATTAGATCAAGAACCACGATCAGCTGATGTAACTGTAATTGCTGACACTACATTGTTAAAAATAACTCAGGATGGGTTTTACGAACTAATGAGTAGTAATATGGAAATTATGCAAGGAATTGTAAAACTAATTACATCCCGCTTGAGAAAAGCAACCAACTAAGGTTCCTTTAATAAATTATCAACCGCCTGATCCTTCTTTTTCTCAATAGTTTCCTCTAAGGATTCTTTCCCTTCATTGATCATTTCAGCTGCTTTCTTTTTAGCTGCATTTATTTGATCAGGATCAAATTCCCTTCCTGTATATACCAAAAAGGCAATGTAAACTATAAACACTGCTATAATTACTAGCCCTAGCTTCAGTAATTTTTTAACAAAACTAAAAAGAATAATGAAAGCAAGCACCAGAGCTGCTGCGAGATGTACGGGATTTGCCGAAAAATATTCAATGATCTGTTCCATGCAAAGCCTTTAGTTTCTTTCGATTAATCAAACCAGATGTATCTTCGTAATATTTTACAAGCTCCATTACTCTATCATGATCAGGCATCTCTTGAGTCATAGCCACAGTGGAAATTAATCGTTCATCTACTTTCTTATATTTACTAAGTTTTAATTCAATTACTCCTACGTAATAACCCTCTCTACCCGCCTGGCTGATCAGAATATTATTTACGACTATTGGTTCTTCCGGTACTGTCTGACTGTGAGAACCAACTATAACATCCACACCCTTAAGCTTTTGGGCCATTCGCTGATCTTCATCAAAGCCCTGATGTGTAAGCAATACTATCAGGTCGGCTCGCGAACTTATTTTATCCAATACATCATTAATAGCGGTGATTGGATCCGTGACGATAATTGAATCACGGATTTCCTGCGGATAATATTTCATTGAATTATCACCTACGACACCAAGAATACCTATATTCAATCCACCGCGCTTGACAATCTTATATTTACGTATACGAAGTAAGGACGGGCTTTCCAAATTTGTGACCACAATAGATGCCTGAGTTTTTGGTAGCACATTATTTAGAAATTCTGGATTGCGGGTTAATTCCTGATCTCCCAAAAGAAGAGCATCATATGGAATTGTCGCATAGGCTTCACAAACCAAACTATCTTTAAGCAATTTTTTGGACATTGTAAAAAAGTCGCCTGCATCCACCACTAGAGTGCGAGGATGAGATTTGATAAAATCTTGCACATATAACGCCCTTTTTTCAATTGATCCCAGTGGATGGTCCGGGCAATAACAATTTTCCAGTGCTCCATTAGTGTTATTTGAATGCAGTATGTATAAGCTACGACCTTGACTATACACAACCGTTACAATGATTGATAAAAATAAACAAATAAATCTGCCTAACATGATAAATGTAAATTGACTGTATTGAGATTAGAATTCAAGTTAATTTTATTTATTGCGGTTAGCATTGTGATGATCCACACGTAAGGAAATGTAATAAGCATGTCAAAGTTAATATTGCACATTATTCTAATCACTGGTTTAGGGTATGCGCAGCAAAATTATCCTGCAGATACTGTATTAGCATCGCCACAAGCTAATATTTTTGAAAAGTCAGCTATTCTGCCCATTTCCGTTTGGCAACGTATATCTTATAATTCGGAATTATTAGCTTGTCAATTCTATCCGAGCTGTAGCAATTATGGTGCCTTAGCTGTTAGAGATTATGGTCCGATTACTGGCCTAGCTATAACAGCAGATCGTATCGTGCGTTGTAATCCATTTGCATTAAACTACCACTATGAAATGCATGGTGAATTCCACTACCCTGATTACCGCTTGGTGGATTCAGTACAAGTTAGCCGGCCGAGATATGCCTCAAATAAATCTCCCCTGTTAGCTGCAGGATTATCAACTATAATACCAGGTACAGGTCGAATTTATGCGGGTAGATTTCTCGATGGTTTAATGGGCTTGTGGATGGTCCTGTTACCCGGAACAGCAGCCTATGGTTCCTCACAAGATGGTCAATCCATGAAAGGAAACTTTTTTGCAGGAATAACACTTATTTTTTGGCTAGGTGAAATATATGGTGCTTACAGAACAGCAAAATATTACCAGAGGCCAAAAAAAGAGGGGTAAAATCAATAGGGATTTGAATTGAACGGAACAGAGTTGTATTTTTAACCAAAGTGTTATTGCCACCGTAGCTCAGCTGGTAGAGCAGCTCATTCGTAATG
>CAJWGZ010000178.1 GCA_913041075.1 uncultured Fidelibacterota bacterium
GACAAAGTAACCGAACTGAAACACTTTATTAAAGTACCAGAAACATTTAGCAGACGTTTTGAGGAGATGCGTTCTGCAAACAATACACTGGCAACATCCGCCAGCATAGCCATGTTTTTACTCTATGGTTTTGGCGGCATTATTTTGGGTCTGTTTTTCATGATGCGCAAACGCTGGGTGGTCTGGAAACAAGCAGTATACTGGGGATTTTTCGTTGCCGCATTTGGCACCTTAGGTGAAATCAATTTCTGGCCGCTGATGTGGATGTCCTACCCAACAGCACTATCGGAGCAGAGTTTTTTCCTGCAAAATATATGGTTCATGGTGGCCAATACATTCGCCATGACTGTTATTTATTCGCTCTCTTTTATGGCAGCAGAAACCTTGACTAGAAGGGCCTTTCCCCAACAGATAAATCTTTGGCAGATATGGTCTCGGGGGGCAACGAGTTCCATCCAGGTATTGGGTCGCACAATAGGCGGCTATCTCATGATCGGTTTCGATCTTGCTTTCGTAATCAGTTTTTACCTGCTAACAAAAAAATTGTTTGGCTGGTGGGATCCTGCTTCTACACTGTTTGATCCTAATGTCATTGCCACTCCCTTCCCCTGGATATCATCGGTTAGCAGAGCATTGGGCGCAGGGTTCTGGGAAGAATGCCTTTTCCGCGCAGTGCCTATCGCCGGGGCAGCGCTGATCGGAGACAGGCTCGGTCGGCGCAAACCATGGATAATAATTGGTTTCGTTATCCAGTCGCTGATCTTTGCCGCCGCACATGCCAATTATCCATCCCAACCAGCTTATGCGCGACTAGTTGAGCTGATCATACCATCTATCATTTTTGGTTTGTTGTACTTACAATTCGGCCTGCTGCCCGCAATCATATCTCATTTCATGTACGATGCTGTACTCATGTCTTTACCTATATTTACTTCCTCTGCAAGCGGCATGTGGTTTGATCAGCTGATGGTTTTTGTCCTCTGTCTTGTTCCAGTTTGGATAATTCTCATGGGTCGATGGAAAGACAAAAAATGGACTGAACTGGGCAACAATTTTTATAACAGTGCCTTCTCTCCTGCATCTGAAAAAAAATCCAAAGAGAAAACCCCTGTTGTTGATCTACCAGGTTATGTACCAACTACTAATAAGATCATTCTTCTATTCGGCGCCTTGGGCATTATTGCAGTCGTTGGCTTCAATCACACAGCCAATGCTCCCGGACTGGAAATAAATAGAAAAGAAGCAATTGCAATCGCGGAAAATCATCTTGTTGAAAATGGCATCCAGTTAGGGGATGAATGGAACAGGCTCACATCAGTCAGCCCTAGTGGGCCGGGGCAGCAAAACAGGTTTATCTGGCAAACTGCGGGGGAAGATACGTATAGTGACTTAATGGGTAATTACATCGGTACACCCGGCATGAATGTCCGTTATGCAAAATTTGAAGGCGACTTAAATGAACGTGCCGAAGAATACCAGGTGGCGTTGGATAATAAGGGCAAGCCATTGAGTATCATTCATAAACTGCCTGAGAATCAAGCTGGCAATGAATTAACAGAAGATCAGGCAAAAGATCTTGTATACGTAACGATTAATAAACATTATGGCCTTACACCGGAAGACATTGAATTTATTTCAGCTGAACCGTCCAAAAAACCAGAACGAATGGACTGGGAGTTTGTTTTTAAGGATATTGCCAGTGCAAAATTACCCGAGGGTGACAAACGAATACGTGTTACAATAAATGGTGATGAAATAAGCAGTCATAATACATTTGTTTTTGTTCCGGAAGAGTGGGATCGCAAGGAAAAGGATCAACAAGCTGTATTAGGTGTTGCCTCCAACGCCATGTCCTTTTTACTAATTATTACCGTTCTGGCAGCAGTCGTTTTAGGTATAATTCACTGGACTAGGAAAAAGATCACTACGGAGCTGGTGTTGTATGTTATGGGCTCCTTATTCATTTTACGGCTGGTCTCTTTCATCAATCAATTACCATCGATTGTGGCTGGTTTCTCCACCGCACAACCATATAACAATCAGTTAGGTATACTGCTTGCTGGTGCGGTTGTTGGCGCCCTATTAATCTCAATGATTCCAGCTGTCCTGACCGCGGTTGCCCATTTTCAAATAAATAACAGTATGCAACAAGCATCTGGCCCTGATCTAATCGAAGGAATTGCCATAGGAATTGGTCTGGCAGGTTTTTTCACATTTACAAATTCAATGCAGCCGAATCTTAGCCCTATGTGGCCAGCTTTATCCCAAGGGGGGGCGGCCATACCATTCCTGGGAGTTTATATCAGTGCCTTAGGTAGCTTTATCATATCGGCGGCGTTTATGACCTTCGTCGTTCTATTTATTTCAGAAAAAACAGGATCCTGGAGCACCAGAAAAGGCTTATTTACCATTGTATTCCTCCTCTTAGGTTTAATGATCGCCGGTGAAGATGGTGTAACTGGAATAGGGTCTTGGATTATAACCGGTCTATTAACTGGTGGTTTATTCCTCTGGTTATACAGTGCAG
>CAJWGZ010000179.1 GCA_913041075.1 uncultured Fidelibacterota bacterium
CATTATTTAATCGGTAAGTTTGCGACATATTAATTATAAATCCTCATCTAATTTTGCTGTCTTAAAAATTTCGTGTGAAGCAGTATCTCTTGAAACTTTAAACCACTGTCTACAGCCTGAAATGTGATGCCATAGTTCTGAATGTTTGCCCTTTGGATTGTCTCTGTAATAAACAAAATTATCCCATTCTTTATCTGAAATTTCTTTACCGAGTTCTGGCCTTTTAATTTTTGCATCTCCTCCATAAGAAAATTCATTTTGAGATCTTTTACCACAGTAAGGACATTTAATTTCCAACATTTATTAGCCTATCCAGGTTTTTGTTCCGACACCTTTTTCATCAATAAGATGTCCAGTGTGAAATCTATTTAGACGAAATTTTGAATTTAATTCGTGAGGATGATCTTGAGCAATAGTATATGCAAAAGTCCATCCTGATACAGGTGTTGCCTTAAATCCACCGTAACACCAGCCACAATTTAAATAAACTCCTTCGATGTGAGTTTTGTCAATAATAGGCGATCCATCCATAGACATATCCATAATACCGCCCCATGTTCTTAACATTTTCAATCTACTTAAATTTGGAAACATGGCTACTCCCTCAGATAATACATGTTGCAAGGTTGGAAGATTTCCTCTTTGGGCATAACTATTGTATCCATCTAGATCTCCACCCATAACCATTTCACCTTTGTCAGATTGACTACAATAAAAGTGACCTGCTCCAAATGTAACTACATGATCAAGAAAAGGTTTTACTGGCTCCGAAACACAGGCTTGAAGTACGTGGGACTCGATAGGAAGTTTCATATTTAGTTTTGAGGCTAGTAGCGATGTATTACCAGCCACACATAAACCTATTTTTTTTGTCTTAATATTTCCACGTGAAGTTTGTACCCCTATAATTTTTCCATTTTGAACATCAAATCCTGTAACTTCACAGTGTTGAATTATATCAACTCCTAAATTATCTGCTCCTCTTGCGTAACCCCAGGCAACAGCATCATGTCTAGCTGTTCCTCCTTTGGGCTGCATTAAAGCTCCAAATATTGGAAATCTTGCAGAAGTAGAAAAATCGGCAAAGGGAATTTTTGTTGTTAATTCTTCTTTACTCAACATTATTGCATCAATCCCATTTAATCTCATAGAATTGCCTCTGCGTGCAAATACATTAAGTTGGGCATCTGAGTGGGCTAGATTGATAACCCCCCTAGGTGAATACATGACGTTATAATTTAATTCCTGTGATAAATTTTCCCAAAGTTTCATTCCATATTCATAAAAAAGTCCATTGGCATCCCACATATAATTGGATCTAAGAATTGTTGTATTTCTTCCAACATTTCCTCCGCCGATCCAACCTTTTTCCAAAATTGCAACGTTTGTAATTTTATGTTCTTTAGCTAAATAATAAGCAGTTGCCAGACCATGGCCACCACCACCTACAATTACAACATCATATTCTTTTTTTAGTTCGGGATCCCTCCAGGCAGGTTCCCAGTTTTGATGATTGCTAAAGGAATTTTTTATTAGACTGAATATGGAATATTTTTGCATGGCAACGAGACTATATTAGCATTTGAAATTTTTCTAATTGTAAAAGATCCTGCAAATAATGTATACATAGTTCACTTTTTTATATATAGGAGTGCCGATGAGCAATGTAAAATCGGATATTGAAATCGCAAGAGCAGCAAAAATGAAGCCTATTAAGGACGTTCTTGCAAAACTCAATGTACCGGATGAGCCAAGTTCTTTTAGTCCTATGGGTCGTCATATTGCAAAATTGAATTTAGAGTATATCGATAAATTAAAAGAAAAAAATAGCAATTTAATTTTAGTCACAGCGATTACTCCCACTCCTGCTGGTGAGGGAAAAACTACTACTTCAGTAGGTTTAAGTGATGGATTAAATAAGATTGGAAAAAAATCGGTTGTTTGCTTAAGAGAACCAAGTCTTGGTCCCTCTTTTGGAATGAAAGGTGGTGCTGCTGGAGGAGGTTACGCTCAAGTTGTTCCGATGGAACAAATTAATTTACATTTTACAGGTGACTTTCATGCTATAACTTGTGCTCATAATCTTCTATCTGCATTAATAGACAATCATATTTACTGGGGAAATAAATTAAATATTGATATCAGAAGAATTGAATGGAAAAGAGTAATTGATTTAAATGATCGCGCTTTGCGATCCATAAATATTAATCTTGGTGGTGTAGCGAATGGTTTTCCTAGAGAAGATGGATTTGACATTACTGTTGCGTCTGAAATTATGGCAATTTTCTGCTTATCCAATAATCTGAAAGATCTCGAAGAAAAAATTGGAAATATTACTATCGCTCATACTAGAGAAAAAAAACCAATCTACGCAAAAGATTTAAATGCTCAAGGACCAATGACAGTACTACTAAGAGAAGCCATTAAACCTAATGTTACTCAAACTCTTGAAAACAATCCTGCGATTATTCATGGTGGTCCTTTTGG
>CAJWGZ010000180.1 GCA_913041075.1 uncultured Fidelibacterota bacterium
CATTTTGGATCAACCAGGAAGACCCATTAAAAGATGGATTTATTTTAAGATGATGAAAACATCCGGACCCAAAATGCAGGATATAAATCAGTAATATGGAATACTACCAATCACTATTGTAAACCAGTGAGTGCTGGTAGATTTATAAATGACTAAACGATTAAAATTATTATTGGTTATTGCTGGATATATCTATTCTCAAGGAACCAGTGGTATTGATTCACTAAGCATTATTTCAGAAGACTGGTGTCATGATTTACCGCGTGCAGTTTATGCTAACCTTAAACGTGTTAATGTATCAAATAAATGGTTCGAAGTATATCGATTAGATAATGATGTTTTTGCAATATATGAACCACATCAATGGCAGGAAGTAATTTCATATTTGATTTTGGGAAGGGAAAAAGCCCTGCTTTTTGATACGGGAAATGGTATTGGGAAAATAAGTGAAATTGTTAATCAGCTTACGATATTGCCGGTAGTTGTCCTTAATTCACATACACACTTTGACCATATAGGTGGTAATGCAGAATTCAGAGATATTCTTGCGATGGATACAGACTATACAAGAAATAATGTAGCGGGTTACTCTAATGAACTTGTCCGAGAAGAAGTATCAGAAGAAGCAATATGTGGTTCTTTGCCAGCTGAAATCAATCCTGCAACATATTATACCCCATCTTTTACAGTTAAGACATTCATCAAAGATGGTTATAAAATAGATTTAGGAGGCCGTATTCTTGAAGTATTGAGTACCCCAGGGCACACACCTGATGCAATTTCACTTCTAGATTTAGACTTGGGATTACTTTGGGTGGGGGATATTTATTATGAGGGCCCCATCTGGTTATTTGTTCCGGAAACAGATTTGGATGTGTTTTATAATTCTGTGAAACGTCTTTGTAATATAGTTCCACACCTGAACACTTTGTATCCGGCACACAATAGCCCGATTGCTCAGCCTCAATCCTTATATGCGTTAAAAAAAGCATTAATTAATGTGCAGAATGGCACAAATTCTGGAAAAGCTATTTCTGGTGGTCGCGTAGAGTATATTTTTCAAGGATTTTCATTGATTATCAAATAACCTACGCCCAGTAGCAGGGTTTTTTGTTTCGTCAACACTCTCCATTGGGCTCTGGTTTAAATTCATTTATTTTAATAAAAGAAAAATATTATTTCCTTAGTTTCATATATGAGAAAGCCGAGCCGGTTAATCATTGGGTTTTGGATATGGTTTTATTTCATTTCTTGCAGCAGTGATGATGATGCGCCGACAATACCAGAAGAAACAGGCTCAACCTTGCCGAGCAGCATTATTTTTAAGGAAATACCAGTCGGAACTTTTACAATGGGTGGGACAACGATCCAGAATGATGCGCCTATTATTAGTGTGACCTTATCAGCATTTGCAATATCTGAAAAAGAGATTACAAACCAGGAGTATATAGACTTTTTAAATGCTGCCTATGCGGATGGATGGATTACTGTATCCGCGCAACAAACTAGCGATCCTTGCGGCACCTATACAGAAAACATGGTTATCGGAGCAGGAAACGCTCCACATGCAGGAGAAGTATTTTTACAATTAGGAGAAACGGGTGGATGTACAAGTGGCGGAGAAGAAGAACATATAAATAATAGAAGCTGGATTTCGTTCAATACTTCAAGCCATACGTTTGAATTGTTAGATGACACAAAAGCCACTTGGCCAGTAAACTGGGTAAAATGGTATGGTGCCGATGCTTTTGCCCAATATTATACCGCTAGGTTACCCACCGAAGCGCAGTGGGAATGTGCAGCACGAGGAGGCCAACAATTAGAGTATCCAACAAATGACGGAACGCTGGATTTGACAAAGGCCAATTATAATGGCGATACACCAGGTGTCTACAATCCAAATGGACATAGCGTAACTGTAGGTTCTTATCCGGCCAATCCTTACGGGTTGTATGATATGGGCGGAAACGTTTGGGAATGGTGCCAGGATTATTATGGTGAATCATTTTATACGGACGGAGCAGTAAATCCAGTCAACACTTCAGCAGGTCCAAATAATAAAAGAGTCAGGCGTGGCGGTTCCTGGAATTATCATTCGGCAACTTTACGGACCTATTCGAGAGCTTCTGATTCTGAAAATAGGGGCAATAATCATTTCGGTTTTAGAATAGTCAAGCAAGCTGAATAATAAGAAGAACATTTGGCTGGTTAGGATATTGTTGGTTGCTAATTAAATAGTGGAATTCAGCCAAAAAACTGGTAGAAATTTATCGACGGGAGATCGTCGAGAAAATTCTTGACATTTTGCCGCGGAGGATATTACGTTCACCGTCGAGAGTTAGTTCTCTTTGCTTTTTTAACTAAACTAAAGGAGGAATCCAATGGCAGAAACTGTCAAAGCATGTGGTGTCAGTAAAGAAAGTGGTTACTTATATTACCTCGGTAAAGATGGGAACGTTTGGCGTTCTAAAATGGCCCGTGCCGG
>CAJWGZ010000181.1 GCA_913041075.1 uncultured Fidelibacterota bacterium
TTCTGGTTTGAGATACATAAAGACATTTACAAGGAAGAGTAGCCCACCACCCAGATAACCAATGCCAAACCCCAGCGATGACACTGCATCAACCCTTTCTTCCGATGCCAGACCAGGAAGCAGTGCATCATAGAAAACATTTCCACTAGCAAATCCAATAGTTGCTATAACGTAAAATAACACTGCCATCTGCCAGTTTCCCTGTGCCACCATCCATAATCCGCCGGTCATGATCACACCCAAAAACGCAAAAAATGTCAGAAATTTTTTCTTTGCGGAGCCCTGATCGGCAACTGATCCCAGAAGTGGTGCCAGAGCAGCCACCACCATTGAAGCGATTGAATTGGCCATGCCAAGATAGAATGTGCTTTGACTGGGATTGTGTGGATCCGCCCAATATTCCTTGAAGAACAGTGGAAAAAATCCAGCCATAACGGTTGTTGAATAGGCACTGTTGGCCCAATCATAAAATGCCCAACTCCAAACAGCCCGTTTATTTTCTTTCATGAATGCGTTAAAGGTATGAAATATTCATATAATAAATCTACCATGCCTGGAAATAGGCCTGCATACCTAGCCAAGCGCTGGCAAAACTATACGTATGTCGTGTAAAATAGGGGAACGAAGCACCGAATTCTATATCAAATTGCACTGGTCCAATACTCTTTGTGGGATGCACATTGTGTAATGTAACCAATACATATTGTCGAATTTGCGTTTTACGGGTGTCATGTACTGTTTTCCCGTTACTATCCTGGCGACTAACCATCCAACTATCCCAACTCGGGTCATTGGAATAGACAAAATCTTTTTGAGTTCTTATGCTATTGATCCCGCCGGTAATTGAAACCCTGTCAGGCCATAATTCCAGCTTACCCGTCGCTGATAATAATAATTCATCACCTAACTGACGCAAATAAGTTTTTCCGATCATTGCTATAATTGAATCAGGATTAGTTTCTGCTCCCCACAAAAATGACACGGGTGTATTGACCACTTCCCTACTGTACTTGGCCCGTTCGATCCGCCAGGTGATATTCACCAATCTTTCATTAAAGTATTTGAAGAATTCACCAAATAATGATAATGAATAACGTGCAAGTCCATTGCCGATTGGCAATTCATTAAACTGGCTGGGTCTTCCTGTTGTATCTTTTACACTCGCACGATATGGCCCTAACCTTTTGGCACTAGGCAAGCGTAATCCGACACCAGCATAGACTGAAAAGGGTTCTTTGCCGGTCCATGATGGAAAACCATATAATAAAATATTCATACCTAACGTAGCATCTCCAAGGCCGGAACTGGATTTATTAGGATAATAAAATTCCATTAGTGAATCCAGGTTGGTAGTTAGCGACTCCACTTCTATTTTTTTTGACCAATCAATTTTTTCGGTAAATGAGCTGTAAGACGGTACGTGTAAACTAAAAGTCATACGGGGTGATAATCCAAATTCGATCTTAATATCACGGCGATTAAAGCCGATTTTACTAGTTCGATGTACCAGAGCAGCCACTGTATCATTGGCCCAAAACTCAATATTCCGGATTCCCTTATCAAGCAGTCCGCCCGAGCCGATCCAGTTACCACTGCCTACATGGTTCGTCATGGAAAAACGCCAGACACTTCTTGGAACAGTAAAGAATGTTTGTCCAACTAAAAAAGAGGAAGAGAGAAAAATGACCCAGAACGATTTATTCATAGAGCAGAAAACGCTGCCGGAATTCACTAAAACGAAGCACATCGTGCAACCAGAGCGGCGGTAGGTAATCAGGCGGTTTTCCCTGCGCAGCAAAAATCCGTAATAAATCATAACCAAAAAGTTTGTCTACATATCCTCCTGCTATCCATTCAAAATGCTTTTCATATAGTTTATAGGTCAGAATCATTAGTGCAGTAGATGTGGCAAGCGGATCATAATCATTGCGATTGGTCACTTCCATTAACAGACCACTGCACATTTGTCCAGCATAATAAGGTCCCCGTTTAGCATCATAAATCGCTTGCGGTTTATAGCGTATTTGGTGAAAGCGCACTCCAGGCAAATCCAGATCTTGAACTTTTTTCCACAGTATACTCCCTGATATCCATGGCGCACCAATGCGGAAGAAAGGCTGGTCAGTTCCATGGCCAATGTTCAGGTTTGTGCCCTTAAATAAATACATACCCATATAAGCCAGTAATGATTCCACATCCTGCACATCAGGTAACATTGATGGTACAGGTATTCCAGTATCATCTAACCACATCGTCCGCTGCCAATTTGACAAGGGAATAATAGTTAGGTCTGCGCGTGCTAAGTCTTTCAACCATCCCATTTCGTTCACCATCAATGCATATTCCCCAATCGTGAGACCATGGCGGATGGGCACCAAATGGTAACCTTCTAATGACTGGTATGCTGTACGTACCACTGGTCCATCCATTACGTCTCCTCGCAACGG
>CAJWGZ010000182.1 GCA_913041075.1 uncultured Fidelibacterota bacterium
ACAACCAATCTAGGTGTAATTGCACAGGATGGGATACCGGTTCAATATAATTTATCACAGAATTATCCTAATCCATTTAATCCCTCAACAAGAATATCTTTTGATTTGGTTGAACCTAGTCAAACGACACTGATTATTTATAATTTGTTAGGAAAAAGGATCAATTTACTTATCAATCGCGCAATGGACGCAGGCCACCATAGAGCTGAATGGAATGGCCTGGATATGTCCGGACAACCAGTATCATCAGGTGTATACTTTTATGAACTGCGTTCTGAAAAGTATATCGCTAGAAAGAAGATGCTTTTATTGCGCTGATGTAGGAAAGAAGATTTACTTTTTATTGTTCATCATCCCCTTGTTCTGGCGAGCAGGGGGATTTTTTTATCGTGTTTTTACGGTAATCCATTCCTCATTGAATGACGCATGCTGGATTGTCTTTCCTTCATCGGTTTTAAAGGAATAGGAAATATGGATCAAACCATTAGATGACTGTATCAACGAAGGATAGGCAAAGCTGATATTTCTTTTTTTTGGAGCTTGTCCAATGTAGCGTTTCCATTGCCATGAAGTACCTTCATCGGAAGATAGTAAAATTGCCATTTGGTGGCGACCTTCCTCAGTATCATTACAAGCCATAACCCAGTGACCATTTTTTAGAACTAACACTTCAACACTAGAACTAGGATTTGGTATTTGGGTATCTGTTGCGAAGGACCAAGTTTCTCCGCTATCCTCGGAAATACTTTTTAGGATACGTTTGGGTTCAAGGCCTGAATCACGCATATAAGCCACAATACTGCCGTTTTTTTTTGGGACTAAAGTAGGTTGTATAGGACCTAACCCAACAATTGGGTTACTTGCTTTCCAATTATTTCCCTGATCATCACTTATGGCCACGATTGAAAGATTATAGCCATCGGAGTATAATGGTAACAATATTCGGCCTGAGCTTAAACTGATTGGGTGTATGCGTGTCATCCAGCCTTTTTGCCGTTTTTCGGGTTCCTTTGCGGCTTTGACTATCAACTTTGCATATGGTAAGGCATATTCCGCCCACATAGGTTCATCAACATAACGATCAAAACCGGCATGTATTGCTTCCGCAAACGTGTCACCCGGTTTCAAAATTATATCATCCTGCCAACCCCATTCAGGTGCACCTTTTCTCATGTAATTAGTTGATGTACGATAACGCAACATTGAGTTCTCCCAACGATTGGCTCGGACTGCTATCCAGAAAAGCCATAATTTTTCTTTTTTATCAACCCAAAGTACTGGATTACAATCGGGAAGTCCTGGAGTATCTGCCATCTCGAAAACAGATTCCCAAATTTTAGTTCCTTTTTTTAAACGACTACCCTGGATTAACACATCATTTGCAGTTCTTTCGCCTGAGCCATAAAACCAACAGGCTAATAGATCCCCATTGGGAGTTTCAATTATACTACTAGCATGCACGTGTTTATTCTGGAAAGGGAAAATAGACGTTTCCTGGAAAAAGGGTTTACTTAGTAGTAAAGACCAAGCAATAGTAATAAAAGAGATTAATCTCATTTTATTCTGTTGACTTGATAATCCGATCTAAAAGCGCAGTAGTACTTTTTTCTGGTATCAAAGGAATAGTTTCTACGGTTCCACCATTGGCAATCACTGTATCTGCACCAACAATTGTATCAGTGGTATAATCTCCTCCTTTTACAAGAACATCTGGTAAGAAATGTAATATAATTTTTGCTGGAGTATCTTCTTCAAAGCCAACTACCATATCCACTGATTCAATGGCATCCAAAATCATGGCTCGATCCTCAACAGGCTGAAGTGGTCGATCATTTCCTTTGAGGCGTTTTACAGATTGATCACTATTTAAGCCCACAATAAGACGATCTCCTTTCTTTTTTGCTGCAGAAAGTAATTCAATATGTCCCCTATGGATTATATCAAAACATCCATTTGTGAAAACAATAGTACAACCTGCTTCTTTCCACTGGTTTATTTGATTATTTGCTATGTCCCAGTCAGTAATTATCATGGGATTTAATCGCTAATTAACTTAAATGACAAAATTTAAACTAAAGCACGTTTTTTTGGATCCCACTCAATGCGACGACCCTGGAGATAGGATTCTGTGGCCATATGACAAGCTACAGCTTCATGAAATGCTTCTTCTATATTACATGCAGGTACACCTCCAGCTCGAATAGCATCAATCCAATCTTTTACATGTAAATGAGTTGAGTCGACCCGCTTACCATCTCTATATGTATAAAGTAGTCCTTTATTTGCAAAATACTGAGAAGTTGCAGATGTGATGCCATCAATTTCTTTTGAACCAGGAGCATAAGAATAAATAGGATATTTTGAATTGATGATTCCTTTATCCAATCTTTCTTTGTATTTAGTTGAGTATGGGTCGGCAGTGACAATAAATCCTCCAAGTG
>CAJWGZ010000183.1 GCA_913041075.1 uncultured Fidelibacterota bacterium
GTGATTACCCATTCAAAGGACTTTGCGGAGCCGGGGTCGCGTTTAAGTTAGCTTGCGGAGTTGGTAAAAAATTAAATCGTCCATTGAAAGATTTATTGTCTTTGTTGGATCTAGCTACTTTAGGTACTTCTGCCGATATGGTACCCATATTAGATGAAAATCGTGTGATTGTAGCCAAGGGTTTAGAATTATTAAATGATGATCCTCGTCCAGGATTAAGAGCACTCTTGAAAACATCCGGTTTATTAGACCGGGATATTGCAGTTGGTAATCTTGTATTTGGTGTGTCACCAAAAATAAATGCTGCTGGTCGACTAGGCGATGCGAACAGGTCTGTTGAGCTATTAACCACGAAAAATAGATCTTTGGCAGCTGATCTCGCCCGCAATCTTGATGAAGAAAATCGCCGTCGTCAGGATATTCAAGAAAAAGTTGTTAATGAAGCCATGCTAAAAGCCAATGCAGAATCGGATCTATCCCAGGATCGGGCCATTGTTCTGGCTGAATATGGCTGGCATCCAGGTGTAATTGGAATAGTTGCGTCGCGGATCAAGGAAGAATTTCACCGGCCAGCAGTAATTATAGCTATTGATAATGACGGAATTGGTAAGGGTTCGGCGCGAAGCATAGCTGGGTTTGATTTGTATGAAGCGTTAACAGAAGTAAGTGGTCATTTACAGAATTATGGTGGACATCCAATGGCCGCCGGATTGATACTATCAGAAGAAAATTTCGAGGATTTTAAGAAAGCATTCCTTAGTTTTGCTGAATCAAACCTTACCGAGGAGGATATGGAACCTAGGCTGAAGCTTGATGCAGAAATAAGGCTTAATGATATTAATAGTAGATTCATGCGTTTTCTGGAATTATTAGGTCCATATGGTTCTGGAAACATGCGGCCCAAGTTTGCAGCAAGAAACCTTAAAGTTGCTGGAAACCCCCGTATAGTTGGGAATGGTAATCATATTCGTTTCAGGGTAAAACAGGAACGGACCTCTTTCCCAGCAATTGGGTTTAACTTATCTGAACATTATGAAGATTTAATTAATGCCAGTTCAGTTGATTTAGCGTTTGTGGTAGAGGTGAATGAATGGCGAGGAAAAAGTACCATACAACTAAATGTAAGAGATATTAAACAGGTTAATAGTACATGAATCATGCAAAAATCACAGGAATAGGATTTCACGTACCCGAAAGAGTAGTGACCAATCAAGATCTAGAAAAAATGATGGATACCAGTGATGAATGGATTAAAGAAAGATCTGGCATCACGGAACGACATTGGGTTGACGAAGAAAGTAATGCTTCTATATTGGCGATTGAAGCGACAAAGAACGCCATGGCAGATGCTGATATAACAGCAGTCGATATTGATCTAGTTATTTGCGCTACCCTTACATCTGATTATTTTTTCCCAGGTATAAGTAACCAGCTGCAACATGCTCTAGGGATGCGAAAGATAGGTGCTTTTGATATTAAAGCTGCTTGCTCTGCTTTTATTTATGCACTTTCTATTGGAGATCAATTCATTCGAACTGATCAATATAAAACAATTTTGGTAGTAGGTGCTGAAGTACAGTCCACAGCTTTGGATCTGTCTGATGAAGGTCGAAACATTTCTGTTTTATTTGCTGATGGTGCAGGTGCAGCAATTCTCCAGACAAGCAATAATGAAACAGGTATTTTATCTACCCATTTGCATTCTGATGGGAAATATCTTAAGGACCTGTGGTGTGAAGCTCCTGGTACATCAAATAATCCGCGTCTCTCAAAGAAAATATTAGATGAAGGAAAACATCTCCCCTACATGAATGGCCGAGAAGTATTCAAGAATGCTATAGTAAGATTCCCTCAGGTTATTCAAGAAGCACTGGATACAAATAATTTAACTATAGATGATGTTGCCCAAATAATACCACATCAGGCTAATAATCGAATCAGTGAAGCAGTAGCAAGGCGGATGGGTGTAGGTATGGACAAGGTTTTCAGCAATATAAAAAACTATGGCAACACCACTGCTGCATCAATTCCAATTGCCATGTGTGATGCTCGTGATAAAGGATTATTTGGTCCTGATGATATTATTATCCTAGCCGCATTTGGAGCAGGATTTACCTGGGCATCTGCGGCTATCCGTTGGTAATCCCCTGGTAAATAGTCGTAATTTTCACTATTGATTATTTATTAACTAAAAATGGATAAACTTTTCTTTTCAGAAGAACATATCATGCTAGTAAATATGGTAGCTGACTTTGCAAGGTCCGAAATCGAACCTATTGCTAGAGAATTAGATCACGAAAGTCGTTTTCCTAAGGATATAATCACCAAGATGGGAGATCTAGGGCTGATGGGAATACCGGTTCCTGAGCAATACGGTGGTGCCGGTATGGACACTGTGGCCTATGCAGCAGCAATTATGGAATTAG
>CAJWGZ010000184.1 GCA_913041075.1 uncultured Fidelibacterota bacterium
AAAGGATACCTGGATTACCAGGATCTGTTAGCGAGTGATGATATTGATGCGGTTATTATTACCACACCTGACCACTGGCATTCAAAAATCGCTATTGATGCTGAGCGGGCTGGTAAACATGTTTATGTAGAAAAATGTATGACGCGCACGATGGAAGAAGCACACGCGATGTATGCCGCTTTCGATGGTAGTAAAATGAAATTACAATTGGGTCATCATAGTCGAGCGGTTGCCAGTCATGAAAAAGCGAAAGAAATAATTGATAATGATATACTTGGTCCGATTACCCTTGTTGAAGTAACTACAAATCGTAATTCACCAGGCGGTGCCTGGGTGTATCCGATCCAATGGAATTCAATAGAAGATGTTTACCAAAAATATGAATCGAAGGATCGTTATGCGACGCCAAAGACACTGGACTGGGATCGCTGGCAAGGCCCAGCTCCAAACAAGGTACCATTTAATTTGGAAAGATATTTTAGGTGGCGCTGCTGGTATGATTATGGAACGGGACTTTCCGGAGATTTATTATCTCATGATTTTGACGCTGTAAACCAGATTATGGATTTGGGAATTCCAAAAACGGCTTCTTCGTCGGGAGGAATTTATCGTTATACAAAAGCAAATTTCCCTGATATGATTGAACATGAACGGGATGTTCCGGATAATTTTCAAACTGTCTTTGAATACCCGGAAAGGAACCTCACCGTTATGTACAGTGCTACATTGACAAATAGTAATCATCGCGGAAAAGTTTTCATGGGTCATGATGCCACTATGGAAGTTGGCAGTGGGTTAACCGTAACCCCTGACAATAGTTCTACGCGGTATAAACAAAAGATTGCCGATGGAATAATTAACACGTCTTTGCCAATGTTTGCCTATTCCCCCGGTTCAAAGGATATCGACGGCGTAACTTCTGCCACAGCGAAATACTTTGCGCAGAAAGGTCTCATGTACACATACAAAGAGGGCAAAAGGGTAGACCCGACACACCTTCATGTTGCTGACTGGCTGGATTGTATTCGTAATGGTGGTGCGCCGCGGTGCAATATTGAAGAAGGGTTCGAAGAAGCAGTAGCCTGTCATATGGCTACCCAATCGTATTTGGAGGGCCGTAGAGTGGAATGGGATCCAGTCAAAAGGAAAATCGTTTAGAGTAAATTATTTAGTACTACACATTACATAATCAGGAGGGGATGTAAAAATGGGTGATAAAAAAGTACGTTTTGGCATTATGATGTTTCTCCAGTATGCCATTTGGGGTTCATGGACAACAGCTTTAGGGGCACATCTGGTTAAACTTGGTTTCGCTGGTAGTGAAATTGCGGCCATATATGGTTGTTTGTGGCTGGGCTGTATAATTGCTCCTTTTGTAGGCGGACAGATTGCTGATCGACTAATGCAAACCCAAATATTTTTAGGTGCGGCCCATCTCGTGGGCGGTGTTCTTCTTTATTTTACTGCTATTCAGAATGAATTTGGCCCAATGTGGACTTGGATGTTTATTTATTGTCTTTTTTATGCCCCGACCCTCGCGCTGACAAATTCCATTTGTTTTCGAAATCTGAAGAATGCTGAAGTAGAATTTGGCAAGATACGTATGTGGGGCACGATTGGGTGGATTGCTGTAGGCTGGATGGTCACTTTCATGCGCAGTCAGTGGCACACCGAGAATTGGACTGGCGGCAGTGACTTATTGATGTTTGCTGCAGTTACTTCAATTATCATGGGTGTATTTTGCTTCACCTTACCAAAAACACCTCCCGTAGCTAGCCAAAATAATCCCCTCGCATTTCTTGAAGCATTATCGTTACTCAAAGATAGAAATTTTTTGATTTTTATGATGGCTTCGTTTGTTGTAACTACAGAACTGCAGTTTTATTACATACCCACAGCCCCATTTCTGTTAGACATGGGTGCTGAAGAAGCTTGGCTAACGGCTATAAAAACAGTGGCCCAAATTGCTGAAGTTGTGGTGTTGCTTTTCTTACTGCATGTTTCGATTCAGAAATTGGGTGTCAGACTTACAATGGTGATTGGGATTTTGGCCTGGCCAATCAGATACTTCCTGTTTATGGTGCCTAACTTACCTGTTATTATCGGGTCGCTGACATTGCATGGATTTGGCTACGCTTTTTTCTTTGTTACTTCTCAAATTTATGTAAATATGAAAGCCAGTGACGATATGCGTGCTTCGGCACAGGCTATGCTTACCTTTTTTACATTAGGTGTCGGCAATTATTTAGGCACATTATTTACTGGCTATATATGGGATACATTTAAGCTGGCAGACGGTTCAACGGTATGGTGGAAGTTTTTCTTAGTTCCAGCAGTGTTATGTACCGTAATGGCTTTTGTATTTCTTTTATTTTTTAAGGACGATCACCAAGCAACTGCAGCAGAGCTAGAATCAGTATAG
>CAJWGZ010000185.1 GCA_913041075.1 uncultured Fidelibacterota bacterium
ATTGTGCACAATATGCAAAATCGGATCGGGATCAATACTGGTAAAATGGTAACGGGGAACATGGGGTCTACAATGCGTATGAATTATACGATGATGGGTGACACTGTGAATTTAGCGGCTCGACTTGAATCATCAGCAAAGCAATACGGTATTTATATTCAAGTTGCCAATGAAACCTATAGTGCCTGTAAGGATAAATTCACCTGGAGGGACTTGGATTATGTCAGAGTTATGGGGAAAACAGAGCCTGCACAAGTGTATGAATTAATTGCCGTAACTGGGCAGGAAACCGAGCAAGATAAAACGATTCTAAAGGCTTACCATGAAGCGCTTGAATTATACCGCAATCAGGACTGGGATAAGGCTAAAGATGCGTTCAAGGCTGCTGATGAACTGGAAGATATGTTCCCAGGCCGAAAATCAAATCCCAGCCGTGTCTACATACCTCGCTGTGACCATTGGAAAGCCAACCCTCCTGGGGATGATTGGGATGGGGTCTGGACTCTTACATCTAAATAAAACCCACATCAATACCTAATCCTATGCCGGGCGGTACACATGAATACATACAGGATCCACGGAACGAAAATGTTCTAATTTATATTAATGGTGAGATTCTGGCCCGTTCAGAAGCCAAGGTTTCTGTCTTTGACAGCGGATTTTTATTAGGTGACGGTGTCTGGGAAGGTATCCGTTTGCACAATGGCCAATTGGTATTTTGTGAGGAACATATTGATCGTCTATATACCGGTGCAGCAGCTATTGGAATGGATATTGGCATGCCAAAAAATGACCTGGTTGCGAAAATCCATGAAACATTTGCAGCAAATGATATGCATTCTGATATTCATTTACGGTTGATCGTTTCTCGCGGATTGAAGAGCACACCCTACCAACACCCGCGGGTAAATGTAGGCCCCCCCACTGTTGTCATTATTCCAGAATATAAAGTTGTAACCGAGGACTCAAAATCCAATGGTTTAAAGTTAGTGTCAGTTACAACAAGCAGAGCTTCGGAGTCCACTCAGGATCCCAAAATCAATTCGCTCAGTAAATTTAACTGTATTCAAGCCTGCATTGAGGCGGACCGGCTGGGTGGAGATGAAGGCCTGATGCTGGATATGCATGGCTATGTCTCTACCTGTAATTCAACAAATTTTTTCATTGTACGTGGTTCAGAAGCCTGGACCTCTACCGGAGAATATTGTCTGAATGGTGTGACCCGCGGTGCCATTATTGACCTATGTAGGTCCAATAACATCACTGTACTGGAAAAGAATTTTCTGATGGATGATGTTTATACAGCTGATGAAGCTTTTGTGACAGGAACATTCGCTGGAGTACTCCCGGTAACGGCAGTTGATGAACATGTTCTCTCGGGCGGGCAGAGGGGTCCCCTCACAAAAAAACTGCAGGATCGCTATCGCAGTGAAATTGATAAACGTTACCCTGGTAAATAATTATTGATGGACCAAGTACGGATAGCCATGTGGTCCGGGCCGCGGAATATTTCCACTACTATGATGCGGTCTTTCAGCAGCCGGTCTGATACATTTGTTACTGATGAACCATTCTATGCCTGCTATTTGCAGCGTACTGGACTCCAGCATCCTGGTCGAGAAGAGATACTGCGGTCTTGTAAACGGGATTATCACAGTATTATCAATGATATAACCTCACCAGTACCCGCTGGTAAAACTGTATGGTATCAGAAACATATGGCTCATCATTTGGAACATGATGATAGCTTGGCCTGGACACAAGATTTGATGAATTGTTTGCTAATTCGCACACCGGCAGAGGTGATATCCAGCTTTTCGAAGAAAAACGAACTAACCGATGTAAATGAACTGGGTTATCTACAGCAAATTCAATTATACAGGTATCATAATAATAAACTGCCAGTGGTTGATGCTCAGGATATATTGCAAGATCCGAGCGGTGTACTCAGTAACCTTTGTGCACAATGTGGTATTCCCTTTGAAGAAGCAATGTTATCTTGGGCAGCAGGTCCCCACCCTGCGGATGGTATTTGGGGAAAATACTGGTACGATCAATTATGGGCCTCAACTGCTTTCAAACCCTATGTACAAAAAAAGGTAACCGTGTCCAGCGCACTGGCCACAATGGTTGACCAGTGTATGCCTCTGTACGAAGAATTATACCAGGCCCGGATCACGGCAAATAAAAAATGAATGTTATCCTGTACCGGCAGAAGATTCAGATCAAATCGTTTCAAGCTTATCATAGTTGATAGACTTGGAAGGGAATGTACACTGCCCGAAATTCTACCTTAGTAAGAAAACTATAAAATGAGTACTCCAACCACACGTGTAGCATTCCATACGATGGGTTGCAAAACGAATTTTTCCGAAACATCTACCATTTCTC
>CAJWGZ010000186.1 GCA_913041075.1 uncultured Fidelibacterota bacterium
AGTGAGTTGAATTTTATATTTCTTGAGCGCCATCCGCCAGCTATCAGCCAACATGCGTACAGCAGATTTGGAGGCCGAGTATCCGCCATGAAAAGCAATGGGTCTGAAACTGGCAATAGAACTGATGATCACAATTTTCCCAGATGAATTTTCCTTCATTGTTGGAACAAAGGGAATAATTGAATTCGTAACGCCCAGGACATTAGTTGAAAAAACCTTGTTGATTTGGGTGGCTTCACCGGAACTTATTTTATCAGAATAGGCCACCCCCGCGTTGGCAATGACAATATCAATACCATTGGCAGCAGCTATGAATTCTTTTGCCGTGTCTGCAGAACTATCCTGATCAGTAACATCTAGTGTATAAGTAAACACATCTGCTGCACCAGATTCCTTACATTGCTGGGCAATACTCTGTAGCTTTTCAGATCTGCGGGCTGATATGCCAAGGGTTGCACCACGTTTAGCATATTCTGTTGCCAGCGCTGCGCCAATTCCACTACTGGCGCCAGTTATAAATACTTTTTCATTCATAAGTTTTCCACATATTTACGGTTGGTTGATCTGCGAAATTCATCTAGGACTGCATATTCGCTGAAATTTTTCATGGTCAGGCGAAATAAAATTATTCCTTTGTTTGAAGATGCGTAAGCAACGGGTAGTTTAGTTTTTAAATTACGATCCCTGGTTACCAAGAACTCAAAGCGATCGCCGTCAATTTCTGTATTGGTGATCTTATAGAAAGCATCCGTATTGCGGTTGTGGGCATGGATCGACCAGTACCGATCATCGGAAGGGACAGGAGCGCTTACGCGTAGATTGCCCTCTTTGAGGTCATATGGTATGAGCGTGTAAATGAAATCTGGATTTGGTTTTCGGGAGGAAGCTACATCGCTAAGACAGGCAGGGTTGGAATAAACAACGCCTTCTACCCAGCGTTCACCGCATTCTGGTCGGTATTCTATTCGCGCTCTTTCCAGGTCCTTATCCAATTTTGACATAACAATATAGGGCCCAATCCATAAGAAGAAGGTATGTGCTAAAACAGCGGCTGTGAAGAATTTAATTATCCAATTAAGCATATTAATTCAATGGTAAAATTGACCCTACAGGCACAGAATTCTTGTTTTTATAATAGGATGCTTTTGGACCATAGATGCGCATGACAATGTTAAAGTCATTACCATCGTGACTAATTGCCTGTTGATCAGGGTATTTGTTCAAATCATCTGTAATAATGATTTCGTATTGTTCGTTTTCATTTAATTTAATCCTGTGAAAACTGGCAATCGTCTCTTCATATGGTTCAATACGACGATTATTAAAATCATATACGACAAAACTCCAGTAGCGACAATCTGGAGGCGTACCCCGTAAAATGTAATCCTGGTTGCCTAGAAGGGGTGTCTGATTATCATCGTACATGGCTTCCAGGTAAATAATTTCTGGCCGAATACTGCCGAGTAACCCCGTAAACGCAATGTAATTTCGCAACCATGGATTTTGGCCTTCCATGGATTGGTCAAAATGTGAAATCCATTGATTACGATTTACATCACCCAGCATCATCTGAGCCAAGGGGGTTGTATGAGTAAATTGATAAAAAAAGATAAAACTCAACAGGATTCCGGCAAAGATTGGTACCATAGTATTTTTCAATAGGTCCTGATTCTGCATCATTTGAAGGACCCAAGTAGTAGTGCATATTTACCCCACAGCAGGAAGAACAACAGAAATATACCTGCAAAAGCCCAACCCCAAATATGTTCAACGGTAGTTGCGGCCCACAATAGTCCTACGGTTGCAGAACCAGCCCAGACTACGGTCCAGCGCAGTTTGGTGCGCATAGCTTCCAGGTCAAATTTTGATGCTAGGAGGGAACTATAACCAATACCAAATAGCGCCGCTGCCACAATTCGTGCTGCTATTGGGTCTAAAGGATCATAACCTAAAATTTCCGCAGTTATTTCCGGAAAAAAAAAGAATGGAATAGCGAATGTATAATCAACGTAAAAATGAAATACCAGCCAATTTCGTAATGAGTTAGGAACTTCCTGTTTGCTTGTGTCCATTAGTAATTCAATTTAAGTTCTTAAAATCTTCCGTCTTTATTCTAAGGAAAATTATGCTAGGAGGCAACTGATCACAATGAAAGGCGAAAACAGAGTTTTAGATCGCCTAGAGAATGTTGAGTTATTGCTCACTTGGGTTATCCCTGGTTCAGGTTTGGTCCTGGGGACCTATAAGTGGGTGATTCAAGAGCACGCACCTTATTTCTTCTTTTTCACGTTAATTCCGCCGATCGTTTTTGGTTATACTGTTGTATATCTGGCGACCCGTCACTGGAAACTCTGGGTATGGCGTACCAA
>CAJWGZ010000187.1 GCA_913041075.1 uncultured Fidelibacterota bacterium
TCAATGGGGTTTTTGTTTGGTGCGGTAAAAGGCATGATTATCCTTATGTTATTGTACTGGACAGTAGATTTATTTCCCGAAAAGAAATGGGCTACCATTATTCGCAAAGAATCTTATTTATCAAAGACGTTTACCGATACTCGTCATGTAATAATTGATATTTTTCACCTGAATGATCCAGTGCATCAGGGTGAATTATTTATTCAGGATGTGATCAAACGGGATCGCGCGGCAGGGGGCCAAGAAATCTGATGGCCCGTATCCCGGAAGAAACGATTGAACGTATTCGAAATACTGCCGATATCTATGATGTTGTGGCCCAGTATGTTGATCTGAAAAAAAGAGGCCGGAATTACTTTGGCTTATGTCCTTTTCATTCTGAGAAAACACCGTCTTTCAGTGTGGCGCCTGATAAACAGATCTACCATTGTTTTGGCTGCGGATCCGGCGGGAACGTTTTCAGTTTCATTGTGGAACATGAAAAAGTGACCTTTGTTGAGGCCGTTCAGCAATTAGGTGAGAAATACGGTATCCGTGTGCAATATGAAGCTGGTTCAGCCAGCACTGAATTTTTTTCCAGCTTGTATCAGGCACACCATGTAGCCGCGGAACTTTACCATAACACACTTTATTCTAACCGGGGGAAAGCAGCACTTCAGTATCTTCATGATCGGGGATTGAATGATGATGTGTTAAAAATGTATCAGGTTGGATTTGCGCCAGATTCATGGGATACGTTATCTGACAAAGTTAAACCATTGGATATGAAAATTGATGTATATGAGAAATCCGGTCTTTTCGTGAAAACGGAACATGGATGGCGTGATCGATTTCGATCCAGGATCATGTTTCCTATTTATCATCCCTCTGGTAAAGTAATTGCTTTTGGTGGACGAATATTTAATAGCGATGACCC
Source organism: uncultured Fidelibacterota bacterium (assembly GCA_913041075.1). Taxonomy (GTDB): domain Bacteria; phylum Fidelibacterota; class Marinisomatia; order Marinisomatales; family TCS55. The sequence continues at coordinate 917 of CAJWGZ010000187.1, forward strand.
GGCTAAATACCTTAATTCACCGGAAACACCATTATACCGGAAAAGCGAGGTCTTTTATGGATTGCATAAGACCAGGGATTCAATTCGCAAATTTGGCACTGCAGTATTAGTGGAGGGGTATACTGATTTTCTGCAGCTGGTGCAGTTAGGTGTGCCTAATGTGGTAGCTCTTTCAGGTACAGCCCTGGCGGATAAACATGCGGCCCAGATCCGTAAATTTGCGTCCAAAGTTTACCTGGCTTACGATGGAGATGACGCGGGAATTAACGCTACACTTAGAGCAGGGTATGTTTTACTGCAAGCCGGTGTCGAACCACTGATTATTGCAGTCCCGCCCAATCAAGATCCTGATAACTGGGTAAGAGATGAAGGAATCGGACCTTTTCAGGAAGCCATGGGCGCAGGCATTCCTTTGTTGTCGTTTCACCTCGAAAAAAAAGAAGCGCGAAATTTATCCGGCACAGACCGTTCTCAGTTAGTGCAGGACATCCTTGGTGAGGTTGCACGGATTAGCGATGGCATTATCCGAGATGATATCCTCAAATCATTGGCCCAGAAGCTGGAGGTTGATGAGGTTGAGATCATTCGGTTATTCAAACAAAAGTCACGCAGAAAGGGAAGATCAACCCCATCCTCAAATAAAACTGCGCTGAATAAATCAATGTTTACATCCGCTGTTCAGAAAGCGCAGCTGGAAATTATCCGAGCTTTAGCATTTCACTTTGATGATGTATTTCCGGCCGTAAAGTCAGCGCTTGATTTTGAGTTATTCGATGAACCTATCCTAAAAAAACTCGGCGGTTTGTTGATCAAAGAAAAGACAGGTGTAGAACTATCTGCAGTGATAGATCATTTTGATGATCGTCAGGAAAAAGAATTGGTATCGGAGATATTGTTTGATGAAGTCCACCCCGATGATCCGGTACAAATCATTCAAGAATGTTTAGCGACACTCAAGGGCAGGTTGATTAAGGACCAGATCAAAACTGCCAGGCTGAAAATGCGTGAACTGGAATCTTTGGGTCAGGACACAGAGGCAATTATCTTGGAAGTAGCGGAATTACAAAAACAGCTTCAGGATTTGACAGTGTCTCTGGATCGGGAATAACACGGATGAGGACGGTCTTATTGTTGGCACTCTTATTGGTGAATCTTCCCGGACAAACAGTAAAATGGGATAACCGTGCGCGATATACTGCAATTACAATCTCATGCGATACTGATAGTGTTCCTGTTTATATAGATGGTTATTATGTTGGCAAAACACCTCTTCCACATTCTTTGACAGTTACGCCGGGCTGGCACACTGTCAGTATTTTCCCACCTGATGATGGTATACCTGAGCAAGAAGGACCTTCAACGAGGGCAATGAAGGACATTATCAGACTGGGGAAACAGGACGTCATGGTAGAAGAAGGCAACGTAGAACTCGTTGTAATGAGTTATCGGGC
>CAJWGZ010000188.1 GCA_913041075.1 uncultured Fidelibacterota bacterium
AAATTGCAGCTATTGATAAGATGAGCACGTATGGAAGCGATTTAACAATAGCAAAATTACGTAACATTTCAGCGGTATCATTAACTTTAGGGAAAGGGATTTCAGGCTTGTCAACATTGAGAAATTCACATAAGGGGCCCCAGCCCTCATTTATACGATAGATCAATAGTTTGTCAGCGGGAATTGTTTTTTTTACACTCTCTATATGTTCATTGTAGACTAGCTCAGTAGACTCTATATCAGAGAAATTATTCTTAAATAGACCAACCCAAATTAGGTTAACCTGCAATTCTATGAACATTCGGATGGGGTAAACCACCCGTTTAAACCAGTCTGGTAGCATAGTGGGTACTTTATAGATTGTATTTGCTGTACTTTTGTACCACGTATCAAAATCTCTTAAGGTTAAAATAAATTTTGCATCCGGGAATTTATTTACTAGTTCTTCGTAAAATAAACATACTGGGAAATCAACGGCAGAATTGAAGCCACTAAATAGCCGATCCCAGTTTGGATGTTCTCCATGAGAAATATCATACCATATTTTTATGTGAGATGGATGTGAAACTACCTCTCGCATATGATAACACGGTCCTATCCCCAATTTTTCCAGTGCAATTTTTAAAGACATTGTACCTGTACGACCAAATCCTGCACCCAATACTTTCATTTCATTTAATCAAAAATATTCTTTCCAAATTCTGTGCAAATTTATCATGGGGAAACTTCCTGTAAACTGTTTCCATCAACATCTTCAGGGATAGAGACGTTTAAAAGTGAACCGATGGTTGGGGCTATATCTACAGTGGCAACGGGTCTGCTGATTCGTGCCGGTTTTATATTAATATGGGAAAAAATAAGTGGTACATGGGTATCATAATTGTAGGGGGTCCCATGTGTGGTTCCTAATGGAGCGCGGCTTGTAAAATATTCACGGAGTACTAAAATTACATCCGGACTCATTTGGGGATGGATCATATGTTTTAACCGGCGGTTAAATGGATTAATTTCTTTCATAAGTAATATTTCTTCCCGGGAAAAAATATAACCAAGAGCGTTCAGCCCTATCATTTCTTTTTTGATTAACTGCAGTGCATCCTCTTTTTGATCGTCTGTGAAATGACGCGGGAAATAAAATCCATTCCCACTGTAGATTATGTCGTCACCTAACTGCTCTTTAATCCGTTTTATTCGACTATTAAAACCATCGTGGTCCAAACGTTCAGATTCGATACCATTTGATGAAAGGTACTCCGGTAAAGGAATAACCCCGTGATCAGAGCTCAATACAAAAAAAACATCCTCTAAACCAACCAGATCATCTAATGTTTTTATAAAATTCATTAAATATGCATCAAAACGGAAAAAATAGTCTAAAACTTCATGGGAATTGGGCCCATGATTATGACCGATCCAGTCTGCAGTGGAAAATCCAATTCCGAGAAAATCCACAATTTCGTCTTTACCCAGCTCTTCATTTATTATTGCCGACTCAGCAATTTTCATAACAATCCTGTCAAACCAAGGCATAGAAACAAGATAATCTCCTGTTTTTTCAAGAGCGACACTATTCAAGCTTTTCGGTAGTATAGGTGAATATACATCATCATTAAACGCATCCACTTCTCCATAAAACGAATCGACAGTTGCTAATTCATGATACAATTCCATTTTCCTTGAATGATTCCAGACAGAATCCCGATATGCATATATATTTAAAGATTGATTGAAATCATCCAACCATCCAGGAAGTTTTTCCATATAATAATCTGATGTAATAAATGTGCCGTTATAGTTATAATATATAGCAAGGTTTGCATTTTCCCCACCCAGCAAAATGGCAGCTCGATCCTTTGCCGCCACCGTGTATACTTTCGAATCTGGATGTTTTGATTTTGCCCAGTCACTGACTGTATTCGATTCTATCTGCCGATAGGAACGGGCATTGCCTTTTCCACCTACCGGTTTAGCGATAGAATCTTCGACACAGTTAACTGATTTTCCCAATGAGCGAACATACCATGAATTTCCCAGTACGCCCGATGGCCCGGGGTATCGCCCTGAACCAATGGAAAAATGACCGGTACCTGTCACGGTATTCGCATGTTCTTGATGAGCGTTTTCATAATGAATACCATGATTTAGCAACCATTTTAATCCCCCCTTCAAGTGGGGTTCAATCCGCTGAAGGATCTCAGCTGGGAACATATCGACAGCTATCATAACTACCAGTTTTGGATTATCAGGAAATTTCTGTTCTTCACAAGAGAGCAATAAAAAAGCTGCCAGTGACAGTATAGTTAGCTTTTTCATATTAATTCCAAGGGTGGGGTCTGGCAAGAAGTGGTATAA
>CAJWGZ010000189.1 GCA_913041075.1 uncultured Fidelibacterota bacterium
GATTAATAGCGTAGAAGCAACCCGAACCATATTGTAAAGTCGTTTAAATATTAAATTAAAGTCAAGGGTTAGAGGATATAATTAAACCCTCGGCTAAATGGATTATATTATATTAACCGCCTTCGGGACGGTCGAGTGCTTTTCGAGTTGGCTCCGGCGGAAGATTTACAATTTCTTCACCAAAATAGTTCCCTATATGAGCAATAATGTCTTTAACGGAAATCAGACCCCGGATCGCACCACTTTCTTCTATGATCGGGATATGTCGAATACCAAAGACATGCATCTTATTTAAGGCATAGGAAATTGGATCATCCGGATGCAAAATTTCTGGATTTTTGGTCATATAATCATCAATGGTTACAGCGGTCATATCCAATCCCTTGGCGATAGCACGGAGTAAAAAATCACGCTCGGTCATAACACCAATGATCTGGTTATCTTTTTCTACCATAACACAGCCAACTTTTTCATTACGTAATATATCAATAACAGATTGAAGTGTAGAACCTGACTGAACTGTTGGATGATGCCGCAGTGTTAATCCTTTGATCGGATCATCAAGCGAAAGAGCTTCGAAAAGTGCGGAATCCGCCTGTTCTTCCAGCTCATCCATGCGGGCTAATTCATCATCGAAGTTCTCTGTCATAATTATTTATGTAGATTCGTACTCAAATATAACACCCTACTTTAAATAAATCATCTTGCGACTATAAACAACCGGTAAATAATCATCAATCTGGGCTTGAATTGTCATGAAATATACCCCGCTGGAATAACTTTCTCCACTCCAGGAGTAACTGTACAACCCCTTACCCATTTGACTTTCTTCAAAAAAGAGATGAATGATACGGCCAGCAGCATCATTAATATATAGACTTACAAGGGCAGGCTGTAGTAAATCAAAAGAAATGGTAGTCTGAGCATTAAAGGGATTGGGATAATTCTGATATAATGCAAAGATTTCCGGTATCATCAACTTAGCTGTTCCAGACCGGGTTAGATCATTTGGTGCGCCAAGTGTGGAAAATGAATACGTCTTCCAGCGTTGGTGATCCGGTATACGACCTTCGGTTATTTGTCGTTCTGTAAAAATTGCCCTGGTATCAATTAATTGCCAATTACCAAACTCATCTACCTCTTTCAAATCCAGCCACATAAATAGCTGATCAGTATTCCACGTAAATGCTGAGTCGATGAACATAGGTTCGAAGCTGAGCGTTGGTGTGAATTCCCAAACTAAATAATCATCAATGAATAAACCTAATACATGGGTCTCAGTGACATTACCATGGACTTCAACGGCAATCTGTTGACTTTCCGGACTATTTGCAATTTCATTTAAACAAAATTGAGTTACTGGTATGGATACAATAAGCGGAGGAGCAGTCAATGAATCTGCCAACATAAAGAACTGATTATCGATGGTCAGACCATAACCGTTCGCTTCTTGTGGATAAGGCATTATCTGCTGTAGGACACCATTTATTACTAACTCAATTTTTTCCATACTATCGTCCAATTCCACATCAATGATTTCTGCATCTGCGTATGTCTGTTGGTCAAGGATAAATTCATTTTGGTCATCCCGCAAGACAATTGTTTGGACCAGCTCTGCATCGATAATGCCAAGTCTGATAAAACTGATCCCATCTGTATTCACCCAGGATCCTAAGGGCAATACTGGGTGGGAACTATTGAGTATATCTGTTTCTTGATACAATAAATCTTGTACTGTAGATAGGCGACGTATTATACGATCGGTAAATTTTATTGCCTGGTTTTTCCATTCCGCTGAAGTTAAAAGAAATTGATTTTTTACTGAAAATCCAACCCGCACCATTGCATCCTCAAGTTCAATACGTAAAGCGCTGAAAGATTCATCAGAGAAAACACCTTCAAATTCACTGACACCATTAAAGCCTGCATAGGAAATCCAAGATCTGGGTCTAGCATCTATCGGAAAAAGCATGGCCCGTATTATGTCAACCTGATTGCTGTCCATTGTTGTTAATAGTTTGATTAATACATTACCAAGTATTTGACCATGAAATTGATCTATGGTTTTATAATCATAATTAGCTATTATTTTTTCAGATTGACTCAATGTTGGGCGCAGACCATAATCAAACACAGGTTTCGCGAAAGGAGGTGCATCGGCAACGCTGGAGAACAATTCTCCTACAGTGGATTCTATTTCAATGCTGTAAAAATATGGCCGTGTTCCTGCAACTTCTTTGTCAAGATAACGGTCTGTAGCTGTATTAGTCTCAAAAACTAATATGGCATTTGAAAAAGAATTCTGGGTCCGGTATAACCTCACCGATT
>CAJWGZ010000190.1 GCA_913041075.1 uncultured Fidelibacterota bacterium
AGTTCGGAAATGGCATCTTTGGCAATATCTAAACTCATACCACCATATAAAGCGTTTTCAATAAGAAAACCATCCACCAGATATGAAATTTCACCACTACGGCCGCCTCTTAGGTGTATACCGCTGTTTGCATTTTCATTTTCTACTACGCCAGCCATTGTATTTATTATTTCATCAAAGGAGTTCACGGGCATATTCACAATATCATCATCTTCAATCGTGGTAGTACTGGCAGTTTGATCCCGTACAATTGCTGGTCTTTTTGCTTCCACGATAACTTCCTCTCCTTCAACGGCAGAGATTTCCATATTGAAATTCACAGTGGTGGTGCGGTCAGCGTTAACGCGGATATCTGTAATTGTAATTGTTTTATAGCCTATATAAGATGCACTGATAGTATATGACGCGGCTGGTACATTCAGAATGATGTAGTGACCTTCCATATCCGATGCGCTACCGATACTGCTGCCTTTTAAAAGGATATTGACACCAAATAATGCTTCGCCGGTCTCTGAATCGGTAATTTGTCCGACAATTTTACCGGTATCGCCGGCAAATAACATGGATACCCAAAGAAATGAGACAATAAATAGTTTTGTTTTCATGGTCGCGTTTCCTCCAGCTTTTAACATTAAATTTTTTAAATATTTATGAAAAAATAATAAATACACCTATAGCAAGGTACAAAGATTTAATAAACATTCACATTGAGGAAATGACACTCCTGATGTAAGTTTAACAAGAAATTCTTTTGGGGAGAAATCTATGAGTAAGAAAAACGGAACAGGGAAACAACAATCAGTTCTATTCTCGCAAGCGGAGATCGGTAAGTTGCTTGAGACAGTACCGTCCAATCTACGGGGTTATATTGATAGCTTACAAAATCAGATATCCAACATGTCTGCTATTGGGCTAGCCCTTTCAAAAGAAAAGGATATGGATAAACTGCTGGAAATGATCTTGCTTGAGGCGAAACGTATTTCTAATGCTGATGGCGGCACCTTATACATGATGACTGATGATCAGCGGTTAAAATTTTCCATTATGATTACTGATTCACTCAATATCCATATGGGTGGCACCTCTGGGAAGGAAATTCCTTTTTACCCGGTAAAATTGTATATGGATGATGGCCAACCAAATAAGACCATGATCGCCGCAAATGCAGGTTTAACAGGAGATACAATTAATATACCTGATGCCTATAAGGCTAAGGGGTTTGATTTTGCCGGTACAAAGGCTTTTGATGAAAAAACTGGCTATCGGTCAAAGTCATTTTTAACTGTACCGCTAAAAAATCACGAAGATGAAATTATTGGGGTACTGCAATTATTGAATGCCCAGGATATTAAAACAAAAAAGGTAATTCCTTTTTCAGGTAATGTTCAAAAAAGTGTGGAAGCACTTTCTAGTCAGGCAGCTGTGGCGATCACCAATAAAAACCTAATCAAAGATCTTGAAGTATTATTCGAATCTTTCATCAAGTTGATTGCGTCGGCCATTGATGCGAAATCACCCTATACCGGCGGTCATTGTTCCAGGGTTCCTGAAATAACTATGATGCTGGCGGAATCAGTAAACGAGATAAATGATGGTCCTTTTGCCGGTATACAGTTCACGGATAAAGAAATGTACGAATTGAAAATCGCTGCCTGGCTTCATGATTGTGGTAAAGTGGCTACACCGGAGGCTGTAGTTGATAAAGGAACAAAGCTGGAAACGATTTATGATCGTATACATACTGTAGCAACGAGATTTGAAGTTCTAAAACGGGACGAGGAAATAAAATATTTGAAAAAGCAGCTTAAGATTCAAAAAGATGATTCCTTGATAGAAAATCAAAAGAAAGAGGCATTGAAAAAAGCAAGGACACTTTATCTGAAAAGAATCAAACAACAGGAGGATGACAAGTCATTTATCGAGGAATCAAATGTTGGTGGTGAATTCATGTCACAAGATCGTAAAGATAGGGTCAATAAGATAGCCTCATACCGTTGGAAGGATAATGGTAGTCCAAAACCGTTTTTTTCTGAGGATGAAATATACAACCTTTGTATTAGTAGGGGAACGCTCACGCCAGAAGAAAGAAAGATTATCAATGATCACATAGTTGTTACCATTGATATGCTGGAACAATTACCATATCCGAAGCATCTTCGCAATGTACCAGAATTCGCAGGTGGCCATCATGAAAAGCTTGATGGGACTGGGTATCCAAAAGGGTTGAACCATTCTGAAATGTCTGTCCAGGCGAAGATCATGGCCATTGCTGATATTTTTGAAGCACTTACTGCCCGCGATAGACCATATA
>CAJWGZ010000191.1 GCA_913041075.1 uncultured Fidelibacterota bacterium
TTCCAGGCCACGGACATCATTATAATTGTTGGGCATGGCGATTGTATAGATCATTTCATCACTTACAAAAGCCCGAAAACTGACCTGATTATCCACACTGCGAGAATAACCTGAAAGCTGTAGTAAATATTCATTGGTCAATATCCTTTCATAACCTATTTCATAAGCATTGGTCCTGGGCATGGGCATATTGGGATTTCCTAGTCCGGTGATGGCACTGCGATCGACTGTAAAGGACTTTTCCTGCATCCGATAGAGATACTGGGCCTGGGGCATCTGGCGGAACTGGCCATAATTGAAATAGAATTTTGTTTTGTCTGTGATCGGGAATGATACCCCAATTCGCGGACTCAACGCCATCTGTTTTTCCGCGCTGACTGTTGCGGCTGAATCCTTCCGGGCATCGTTGTTTTGCTGGGTAAAGAATTGATCAAAATCACTGAAGATGTTGTTTTCACCTCCGGCAGAAAAATAGTCCATTCGCGCACCCAGTTTTATAACCATCTGATTAAATGTCAACTTCCCCTGAATATATGCGGCCCCCTGCTGCGGTGTAGCTGTCCATGATTCATGCAGTCGGTAAGGCGATTCGTAATCTATATTTTCGCCAAACAAGAGATTAGATATTGACCCAATAGCCATGACCCTGGTATCTACCGCATCATTAAATTCTGAAGATATGTGATAATTGCTATATATATATTCAAAACCAGCTTTCAGTTGGGTGCTGGAATTCATTTGTTTGGTAATATCAAAATTCCCCGAAATAACGGACACACTTGAAGTATCTCTGTTATCGGTGATATTTTCGAGATCAGGACGTAAAAAGTAATCTGAACGCAAGTAATGCATTTTCATTTCATAAAATGTGCTGGCATTCAGTGTGCGCGATAATTTACCGGCGAACATACTATGATCAATATCTGATAGACCAATACTGGCATTTTTAAATAGCCCCTCTGTCCTAAAAAAATCATTTTCAAAACCCCAAGGGTAGGCCGGTATTCCCGCCTCCATAACTGTACTGATCGAGTCTGTGGTGCCCTTTTGATTGGTGAATAAACCGCTAAGAGTGAGTTTAAGATCTGGTTTAATATTTGAAATGAGTTTGACTTGAAATGTTTCATCCTGACGCAGATTTTCACCAAATTGCTCCAAATAAGGTATAATATTTTTTCGATAGGATGTCAGAAACCGCAGATTGCCAAAACGTTGACTCAGTGGTCCGCCTATGGTTAGATCTATGTCATGGCCGGCATCGTTAATTGGTTTCCATTTGCCAGGAAAATTCAATCTTTGGCTGGGACGATTTCTTATAAATAAATCCGCGCTAAAATGATCTTTGGGTGGGTCTTTCGTAATAATCTGCACCAGACCAGAACGGACATTTCCATAAGCAGCATCAAAACCACTGGTCTGTACTTGTATCTGCTCCACCGCTGTGTAACTGAGTCCGGTAATTGGACCATTGGTTCGTCCTTCTCTTAGGTTTATCCCATCTACAATAAATGATGTAGAGTTAATATTCCCGCCTCGGATTGTCATATTTGGTTCAACACCTGCTTGCAGGCGGACCGCGTCTTCAATCGTAGCTATAGGAAGATTTTCCAGATTTGCAGCATCCAGGTTGATCGTATTCGCCGATATACCAGGTCTGATCAACTCGCGCTCTGCAATAATGGTTACTTCTTCACCTTTTAAGACTTCTTCGTCAAGTATAAAATTGATATTCGTGGTCTGGCCGGGGTATACCTTTATATCTGTAACAGTTGTCTGGGTATAGCCAATATAGAATGCCCTAATGCTGTATGTCCCGGGAAGTATATTTGCAATAATATAGATACCGCTACTGTCTGTTGATCCTCCAATGTCGGTACCAATAAGTAGAATATCTGCTCCTCGTAGAAGCGCGCCTTTAGTTGTTGTTTCGACCCTGCCGCTAATGTTACCGGTCTGCCCCTGAATAGGATAAGCGGTAATAAAAAATAACGACAGCCAGGATAAGATACAGTGGTTATTAAATAGAAAACGCCAAAACCAGTATTTGTGCATTTTCTATTTTAAGACAAATTAAACAATGAAACGAATAACTAGGTTGAAAGTATTACGGATTACTTTGCTTAGGCATCAAAATACTGTTGTGTTATGTCGACGTAAATAATCAAGTGTTGCCCAGGATGAATCAAACTGGATTGTTTTTTCACTTTTTTGTTCCAGTTGACCAGTTCCGCAACGGATACATTAAAACGATTGGCAATGCGGCCTAGAGAATCACCATTTCTGACGTGGTAAGCAAC
>CAJWGZ010000192.1 GCA_913041075.1 uncultured Fidelibacterota bacterium
CATTACGATTTAGTGAAAATTTGATATTTGTTACTGGATTAAATGGATTGGGATAGGGTGCATGAAGTTCGAAGTTAACAGGCATAATATCCTGGGCAACCTGCACTACGGTTTCTCCAAAATGCTGATCCTTGAAATCCCACGCTTCATGCAAAGGCCATTGGTCATACATGTGGGAACTATGTGTCCCGTTCAAACTTGTGAAAGCGCTTTGGCCTGGCGGATTGATATTAAAATTGACTACATCTGTACCAGTTAGTTCCAGTGCCTGCTGATAAGTGCCATGATCATTAATCGCATACGGTATATTCTTCACATCATCTAAGGTAACGCCATTCAACGAACCAATGTAATTGGTCATAAGGTCATTACGATCGCATAATGAGATCCCATTTATCCAGGGACCAAGATCGCCGTTATTCCACCAAACGGCAGGTTTATTATTATAGTTTGACAGGTAACCAAGTGCAGAATTATTTCCTTGGGGAAGATCCTCAAAGGCAATGAACCCGCCCCACTCTTCTGTACCGTCTCCTTTGTGGGGTAAATATGGATTAACACCATCACTGCGGTCTTGGAATATGCCACCATGCCAATAGCCAATGTTTCCGTTCTGGTCCACAACGATATAGTTAAAAGACATTGGAGCGAGTTGAATCGCATCCTCAAATTCTTCCAGGTTGGTCGCCTTTACTGCCTTAAGTAGATAATCTGCACTCTCAAGCTCTTTTTTCCAAAATGTCATCTTATAAGAATAGACCTGGTTGGTGGGCATATAAGCACTAAATACCGGACCATGTATAGTGCGGTAATGTGTGAATACTTCATATCCGGTAAATGTGTAGATAGTATCAGTAATCACTTCGAAATCGAGCCATTCACCATTATGCCAGTAACCATCATTATAATTTGGACTTTGGGTGGAATCAATATAGACATCCACATTATCACTGACACCGCTGGTATTGGTCCAACCAAGATATTCTGAATGTCCAATAAGAACGCCTGGAAATCCAGGGATACTTAATCCACCTATATGGAAATCAGGACTTTGCAGTTCTACTTCCATAGTACGGGATGTTTCATTATAGTTTGGTCCACCCATCTGAGGACAACCAAGGATCATCGCATTACCATTAGCTGAACTTGTAGAACTTATTGCGGCTGCAAAACTTCCGAGTTTAAAGATCAATCCAATTTCTTCAGATAATTCTCTTATTGCTGCTCTATGATCTGCTACTTCCCGGGCAATATGATCGGGTATGGCTATCCCAGAATAAGTCCAGTCCTGCTGCGTCGCTCTACCTTCATCTATCAAGGTGGTCGTACAGGTGGTATCGTTCACTGGTAAATTTTCATTGAACCAATTCCAACCATTATCCTGCAATTCAGTCAGGCGTGTTAACTCCTGCCCGCCAAACATGCCGAATAACCTGCAAAAATAAACTGCGAATGCCAGCGAATGGTGAACTTCCCAATGTTCAAATTCCAAAAAGGCATAATCTATAGGTTTGTATTTGGAAGGATTGGTTATCATAGAATCAACATATGTATTCACGCCATCAGCATATGCACTAATAAATTCCTGGACCTCGGTTTCCAGTTCAGCGAACATTTCATCATACTCAGATTTTGTGTAACCCAACCGACGAATATCTTTATCCAAATTCAGTGTCAAATCACCGAACAATTCACTCAAGCGGCCTAATGAACCACGACGATTCAGATCCATCTGATATAACCGGTCCTGTGCTTCCGCAAATCCCTGGCCAAATGAAACCGCATTTTGGTTGTCTGCAACTATATGGGGCACCCCAAATTCATCCCGATGGATGAACACGGTAGAGCCATCAGGTGCCAGCAAAGTCATGTCCTCAGCAAACAAAAAAGTAAGCAAACAAAAAATCAGAAAACGATACTTCATAAATAATTCATTCTTTTCGCGCTTCACGCTCATTTTTCAAACGCTTATTAATCTCGGCAATTTTCTCATTTCCTTCATACCACGGTGGTACATTATCATAATCTGGGATACCGTCATCAATCAACGCTCTAGATTTTGGGCTCTTCGGGTATTTACCCGTACTCACTGCACCTGCACAAATAAATATCAGATCCGAGTTATCTGCAGCTTTCAACGCCCGTTTACTTTCCGGAACAACATTGATAAAATCGCCCTCCTGTAGGGAAATATCTTCACCATCTATATGAATAATACCCCGACCACTAAGTACCATGTAAACTTCTTCCTGTTCTTCATGCTGATGCATTA
>CAJWGZ010000193.1 GCA_913041075.1 uncultured Fidelibacterota bacterium
TGACAGATGATTTGGATGTTCCAAAAGATCGTGACCTCGATGAAATGAATTCAGAAATACCCATAACCTATGTGCCTGCCAGAAATACAATATTTTTATCGTATGCATTGGCATTAGCAGAAGTGGAAAGGGCATTCAATATATTTATTGGTGTTAATGCCCTGGATTATAGCGGTTATCCAGATTGTCGCCCTGAATATATCGAGGCGTTTCAAACGATGGGCAGGTTAGCAACAAAATCTGGAATAGAAGAAAAAGAGCAACTGCAAATTCATACACCCCTAATTAAGATGAAAAAGTCAGAAATTATCCAAACCGGGATGGTGTTAGACGTGGACTATTCCATAACCCACAGTTGCTACGATCCGATCAGCAAGGGTCAACCCTGTGGAAGGTGTGATGCCTGCCAGTTACGATTGAAGGGTTTTATGGAAGCGAGAATGGTTGATCCATTAAATTATCCAGAAATTCAGCCGTGACTTATAGCGTTAAAGAAACCTATTTGACCATCCAGGGTGAGGGTGCCTATACGGGCCGAGTGGCGGTATTCTGCAGATTCGCCGGTTGCAATTTATGGAGTGGCCTGGAAGAAGACCGTTCAACTGCTGTTTGCCAATTTTGCGATACAGAATTCGTTGGAATAGATGGCAGTGGCGGTGGAAAATTTGACAGCCCAGAAAATTTGACTAACCATATATTATCATTTTGGAATGGGACAGATGCACCTTTTGTCGTTTTCACTGGAGGTGAGCCACTATTACAAATAGATGACAAACTTGTAGAGGCACTCAAAAAAGAACATGTTGAGATGGCCATTGAAACAAATGGCACATTAATACCGCCCGATGGCATTGATTGGATTTGTGTAAGCCCTAAGCAGGAAGCAGAATTATTAGTAACAAAAGGGGATGAATTAAAAATAGTTTATCCTCAGGATGGGTTAGACCCAAGTAACTTTTTGGACTTAGATTTCGATGTATTTTCACTGCAACCCATGGATGGTCCAGAGTATAATAATAATCTTCAAGAAACTTTGGTCTATTGCCGTACGCATCCGGAATGGCGCCTGAGCCTGCAAACACACAAATATTTACAGATTCCTTAAGTTAATCATGGAGATATATAAAAAATTTTCTTTCGATTCGGCGCACTATTTACCCAATTTGCCGGAAGATCATAAATGCAGGCGCATGCACGGACATACTTTTAATGTAAAAGTTCATATTACTGGTACTGTCGATCCAGAAATTGGCTGGATTATGGATTTTGCTGAAATAAAGACAATCTGTGATCCAGTGATTAAACAACTAGATCATAGGGTATTAAATGACATAAAAGGGTTGAATAATCCCACCAGCGAAAACCTGGCTAAATGGATCTGGGAAAAGATAAAATCCGAACTTCCTGGATTAAAAAAAATTATTGTCAGTGAGACCTGTTCTACAGGCTGTGTATATAGGGGGTAATAGTACCCACTAATTTATAATTTATTTACAATGATGAAATAGATCAGGGGTCATGAAGAATATACTTATAGTTGATGATGAACCTGATATTCGTGAAATACTCAGGTATAACCTGGAAAAAGAAGGCTTTTCTATCACTGAGGCTGTAGATGGTAATGATGCTTTAGATAAAGTTTCTAAAGATTTGGACCTTGCTATTTTAGATATAATGATGCCAGGTAAGGATGGTTACGAGGTATGCCGTAAAATTCGTGAACAGGGGAATACGCTACCGATTGTTTTTCTCACAGCAATGGACCGTGAATTTGATGAAGTAAGGGGATTGGAAGTAGGCGGTGATGACTACGTCAGAAAGCCATTCAGCCCAAAAATGCTTATTGCCAGGATCAATGCAATATTCCGAAGAATTGATCAAATTAATTCCAAGGGTACTAGTATTTGTTTTGGTGAATTGGAAATAAATACTTCTACTTATATAGCCCAACTCAATGAGGAAGAACTGCATTTGCCTCGTAAAGAGTTTGAATTATTGGCCTTTTTCATGAGTCAACCAAATATCATATTTAGACGCGGTGATCTCCTTTCAGGAATATGGGAAGAAGATGTTTTCGTGGTTGATCGTACCATTGACGTGCATATTAACCGAATTCGATCCAAATTAGGTCCGTATAAAAATTGGATTGAAACGGTAAAAGGCATTGGGTACCGCTTTCGTCCGAAGATTTAAAACTAAATACTATATCAAATAGTGAGACGGATACAGTATAGATTACTGGCAATCAT
>CAJWGZ010000194.1 GCA_913041075.1 uncultured Fidelibacterota bacterium
AAAAACATTTTCATTCGGTGCTGGTACATACAATTTTACGAATACAATTCCACTGGCAGATATTGAAAATCTAACTATTAAGGGAGCAGGAATTGATGAAACTTATTTTGATTTTAGTAATTCAGCTTCTACATCCGGCGAAGGGATTGCAGCCATACATTGTTCTAATCTTCTTTTCTGTGGATTTACCATTCAAAACACGAACGGCGGCAATGCTATAACAGCGAGGAATATAACAGGACTTAGAATTGATGGCGTAGGCACGGTATGGCCGGAAAGCAGTCCGGATAATGGAGCCTATGGCATATATCCTGTAGAGAGCGATGATGTTATTGTGGAAAATTGTTACGCCCAGGCAGCTGTCGACGCAGGCATTTATTCTGGTCAAAACCAACGGGTTATTTTAAGAAATAACAGGATGACCCAGAATGTCTTCGGTATGGAAGCGGAAAATAATATAGATGTAGAAATATACGATAATGAATTTTACCTAAATACAACAGGTCTTTTAGTGTATGATCTTGCTGGTGTTGACAAAATTAAATCCGGTTCTAACTGTAAAGTTTATAACAATACATTTACAGATAATAATCAAAGTAATTTTGCCGAATTAGGAAGTGGCCTGGCAGCAGATGTGCCTCCTGGTTTTGGGATATTATATTCTGCTACTAGTGCTTTAGAAATTACTGGTAATACATTCGTTGATAATGAAAGTGGTGCTATTATTGGAGTTGCATATTTTTTGGTTGATTTCAACTTTGATCCTTCTACTGACTCATTATTCACTTTCTTGAATGAAGATATTTATATTCATGACAATTCTTATAGTAGTGGAGGTGGCACCTTTAATATAGCTGGACTTATGGATAGACCAGCTGGTCCACTTGTATGGTATACCTTTGCCTTAAATGGGAATGTTAGACCAGACATTTTTCTAGATCAACAGGACTATACTGCTGTTGGGGCTCCATATGCTGGCACAAGGGCTGTTATTGAAGAATCTTCTGATGTAATTTTACTTGAAGCCAATTTTGCACAGGCTGGTGAAAATCCCCCTATCGTTATTATTACCTCTACATCTTTAGATGATTTTACAGGAACAGGGACTACTCATTCCGATTTTGATTTAGTTGATGTACCATCAGATTGTGAATAATAGGCAGCATATTTCCGAATATGCGAAAAAATATATATGTTCTCGTTTTATTATCACTAATGCTACTGGGAAGTTCGTGTAATATTGAAAATGAAGATGATCCAATAAATGAATATGGAAACATTGATTTAAATAAAGTACCTTATAATAAACTTTCAGATTATAGTTTTTTTACAGGAGATATGAATGAATTAAACCCTGGCCAGGGTGTGTATTCATATGATCTTACTGCACCATTATTTTCCGATTATACTGCGAAAGAAAGATTCATTTATTTACCCGAAGGCACTAACATGGAATATCAAGGTGATTTTAATGTATTAAATTTTCCAATTGGTACAATCATCATAAAAAACTTTATTTATTACATGGATGTTAGAGATAAATCTCTTGGTAGAACAATTATAGAGACCAGGCTTCTTGTAAGAAAAGAAACAAAATGGAAACCATTTCTTTATAAGTGGAATGATGAACAAACTGAAGCAACCAGGTTAATAGTAGGCGGCACAGCGACAGCTTCTACAATTATTGAAAATGGTAATCTGAAAGAAATTACCAGATATGTTTTACCGAGAGAATTGGATTGTAGAACATGTCACAATCTGAATCAAGAGATGACTCCTATTGGACCTAAACCAGCTAATCTGAATCGGCTTATGGATGATGATTTATCCTTAAATCAAATGGATAATTTTGTGGAACAAGGGATCCTCAATGGATCTCCTGTGAGCATGAGTCAAATTCCTGATTATAGTGATTCTACACTTGGTCCTATAATAAGAGGAAGGGCTTACTTAGATGCTAATTGTGCATTTTGTCATCGACAAGGAGGTACAGCTAATGCGAATGGGTTATATATTAATTGGGATTTTGAAGGAGAAAAAATTCATACCGGAATTTTCAAGATACCTACAAATTATAATGCTCCTCAATTACAATATGATATTGTTCCAGGGAACCCTGATGAATCCATCTTGCTGTACAGAATGACACAGACTGAAGCTCCTGATGTCATGCCTCAAATTGGCCGTTCAATCAATCATAATGAAGGGATTGAAATTATCAGGGAATATATTTATAACATTGAATAAT
>CAJWGZ010000195.1 GCA_913041075.1 uncultured Fidelibacterota bacterium
AAAACAATGGCTACCACAGGCGGCAATACTGAAACCCAGGACACCCCACTTTGACCTTCCCCGGATCCAGGCGCAGCCAGGGCCAGACTACCATAAAAAACGAGTAGAACCGGTAAAACCAGGGGATACCGTTTTAATAAATTCATAGATTAAAAATTATATAAAAAAACAAGTTGCCTCCAATAAGCAGAAACACAAGTAACGTCATCCACATTAATCCTGAAAAAGCTCGTTAGGTCTGTCACTGTTTGATCTAATGATTGAATTAAGTCAGTCAAAATTTCCTATCCTGTGTAATTAAAAATGGTTGGGGTAATATATTCCGAAATATACGTATTATATGGAAATTCAACTGAAGAAAAATATCCAGCAAAGTATGAAACGACTTGATCTATACCTCATCCGTCAATTTTTGACCATTTTAGGTATATCCATCCTGGGCTTTACTTGCATTTTCCTTATCGTGGACCTAATTGAAAATCTAGATCGTTTTATTGATAATACAGTACCCTGGAATATTGTATCAAAATATTATGTTTATACGTTACCCTGGTTCTTCAATATTGCATTACCAATGGCCATGCTGATTGCGACCGTATTCAGTGTTGGTCTCCTGGTCAAACGGAACGAGTGGACCGCCATGAAATCTAGCGGCATAAGCCTCTATCGTATTGCAATACCATTAATAATTATTGGTGTTATCATTAGTTATGCATCATTTGAATTTGAAAATAGAGTGGTAAGCAGCGGCAATCAAGTGCGGTCCGCAATCGAACAAGAATACATTAAAAAGAAATCACGCCGGAAAATGAAGCATGTTTATAATGACGTCTTTTTGCAGAAAAAGGAAAAAATTCATATTGCTTTAGGTAAATATAAAGTTCGTCAAAAAAGCGCGGAAGGCGTAACTATCCTATCAATGAGCGAGGGTATCATTTTGAAACGTATTGATGCGAAGAAGATTACCTGGATCGATTCACTAAAACGGTGGGCAGCGTCAGAATATTCTGTCAGAACTTTCGATGAAAATGGCTACGAAATCAATGTATCCATTCCGAAATCAGATTCCTTGATCCAGATCGATTTTACTCCTGATGACATATTGAAACAGGGAAAATTACCCGACGAACTCAATTACAATGAGCTGACTGAGCGAATTGTACAGTTAAAAGAAAATGGCGTGAAGACAACGCGCTGGGAAATAAGCAGATATTTTAAAATATCGTTCGCTTTTACAAATCTGATTGTGGTGCTTTTTGGTCTGCCGCTAGTAGTTATTAAACCACGTGGTGGACTTACTTTCGGGGCGGGGATGAGTTTTCTGGTGATTTTCTTTTATTACGCATTTATTAAGTTTGGTCAGTCTTTAGGTTTTAAGGGCGTATTGGAACCGATGGTATCTGCTTGGATCGGCAATGTAGTGTTTTCTATTGCGGGCTTACTACTGCTTTTCTTCACCCGAAAGTGAGTCATCGGAATCCGTTTCGGCATCCTGTGTTGGTTCTTCAGATGATTCACCATTAGACTCCGTCTCTTCCTCCGTTTCTTCACCAGTAGCACCATCTTCCGGTAATGGTGCAGGACCATCACTTGGCGCTGCTGGCTTGCTATCGCGACCTTTAAAACTGGTCATTGTTAACTGCAATGATAAATTCAGTCCTTGCATAGAATGGATCCATACACCATTCTTGAAGGCAAAGCCGAAATCGAATATCAAAGGTCCGGTATGATAACCAAATCCTAAGCCGAGTTCTTTGAAAGTAGGACCACCAAAAGCAAATCCCAGGCGCAGAGGTACATTTTCAAACTTTAAAAACTCGAAACCTGCGGACCAGCGCCAGCCGGCATGGGCGAAGAATCGGTTAGTAAAACCTGTCCAGAGATCAGAACTGATTATAAATTGTTCATTACTGTAAGAAATACCCGCCCGAAAAATTGCTGGATAATTGGTTTTGAATTCTATAGGATTACCATCAGGGTCTAAGTTGTCAACCACTTTGAAGGGTTCGCTGGTAAAAATATCTGGGCTCGATAATCCGGCAGCATTAACACTGTCAATTGTGTATTCGTAGGAAATGGCTTGGGATTCATTTATCGGAAGCCCAAAAATGCGGTCGGCTGGATTAAATACATCATCAGCGGTTCCCAATGAATCATCAGATCCAGCAATAAAATCTTTCATTATACCCGGTTTATTCCATTCAATTACGCCCAGAGCATTAATTAATGAAACACCAGCGCGAAA
>CAJWGZ010000196.1 GCA_913041075.1 uncultured Fidelibacterota bacterium
ATAATTTCCCCGAAATTAATATACCAGTATTCCTGCTTTAATGTTGCAGGGTCATCTATACTAGGATCATTCTGAATGCCATCTAGAAAAAGTTGATCAAAATAGGTGACTTCCAGAAAAAAATTATCACCAATATAAAAATCGCCCCCAACTTCATATCCTGACTGTCTTTCAGGTCGTAGATTAGGGTTACCAATGTTAATATTGTAGCTTGATTCACTGGGCAGCGCCTGCATCGCTTGTGGTGGATTGATACCACCACTACCCCATGCGGCCCTTGTCTTGCAAATCAGGTTACCTAGTTCCCAGATATAGGACAAGCCTAAACGAGGGCTGAAATGTCTGCCGTAATCCCTGCCAAAATATTCATTCTCTTCCATCCGTTCACCAACTGTTAAGAAAAGTCTATCCTGATAACCCAGTACGGCTTCGGCATAATATCCCATATTACTATTGCTTTGATCTACGAGTGATCCATCTTCAAAATCATCATAATAATATTGGTCTTTCGCCTCATCCACTGTTCCAGATAATCGTACATTACTGCTCTGGGTTCGCTGTACGCCAGCGGTGACATCCAATTCTGCCAGGTTTGGGAATTTCTTTTTAAAGTGCCAAAAGTAGTTCATGGTGGTTCGGTTCCAATCATGCTTCAAGTAACTCCCGCTGCCACTGCTGCCCCACTTCCTATATAGAGATTGCCGGGTATCATTGCCAATAATAAGTGTCTGATACCAGTTTGGATTAAAATTTTGGGTAAAGTTTAAACTGAATCCGGGTTTGTAGTATTTTATGGATCCATCAGATACAGAGTCAGCCCAGTGACCTGGCGCATCTGTCCAGCCTCTTTCTTCTTGATATTTTAATAAATGGAATAGATTGCTGATAAACCCTTGTTCACCCCAACTCTGAAATGTTTTGATATCAATCTTTGCTGAGCCTATTCTTGCATTTAGGGCACCATGCAGCTTTAATAGTTCAATATTTTTTCCGTTGCTGGGCATCACTTCTTCATCTACAGTCCTGTTGGCTCCCAGGTTATAACTAATATCGGACGAGCTTCGACCACTAAGACTGAACGAAAGTTCCTGTCCAACCACATTATTATTTCCTTTATAATCCTTTAAAATTGGCGCGGATGTGTTTTTTCGGGCTATTTTCATTCTCATTACGGTCTTTCTGGATCCCGAGCCTCTTTTGGTGAAAATATGAATTATTCCGCTTTGGGCATTAGCCCCATGTAGAGTAGATCCCATAGGGCCACGCACTATTTCAATTTTTTCAATGTCACTGGGATCAATAAAATCGGTAATGCCAGGATTTGATTGAACATCAAATCCAAGCAGTTCAACACCATCCACATATATTTTTACATCGCCAAGTGGTCTTCCTGCACCGCTTGTACCACCACGCAAAGTAAACGCATAATTGTTTTGTCCGGGCCTATGGGGTAGATTTGCATAACCACCGGGAACTTTCCCCGATAAAACTTCATCAACACTTCGCAATGGGAGCCTACGTAGTTCATCTTGAGAAATGATCGTGACTGGAGATGCCTGGGCTCTCTTTTTCCGTTCACTGAAACTGGCCGAAACAACGATCTCATCCAAGTCAATTAGAGATTGTTTCATGATAAAATCTGCAGTAAGCACTTCTCCTTCTTGCAAAAGAACGTCTCTGGTTACTGTTCTGTGGCCGATATACATTACAGTTAACTGGTAAGGTTTACCGATAGGTATTTTATGGATGATATAATTCCCCTGGTCATCGGTTGCTGCTCCCAAAACAGTATTTTTAAGGATCACATTCGCACCAGCAAGTGGTTTCCCCTTATCATCTTGAACCATACCAGATATGGTGCCTCCTTGGGAAAAAAGAGCAGAACTTGTTATGAAAAAAAACAGTGGGAAAAATTTAATCAAAGTTGTTCTCGCCTTTATGGATGTCTGGTAATTATTAATAATTACTTCAGCAGCATCATTTTTCCAACGAGGATCTGCCGGTTAGATTTTACCGAGTAAATATAGATACCAGAAGGTACAGATTGAGAAAAATTATTTGTGCCATTCCAGGACACAGTATGCTGTCCCGGTTTTACATTACCAATAAAAAGGTTCTTAACCAACTGTCCTTGAATATTATGGACCATGATGGTCACATCGGATGCGGTGCCCATGGAATAAATGATGTTCGTAACTGGGTTGAAAGGGTTCGGATAGTTTCCATGTAAATCAAACT
>CAJWGZ010000197.1 GCA_913041075.1 uncultured Fidelibacterota bacterium
ATCCGAATTCAAAACATCAATGGTATAATCCATATCCTGCAACGCATTTATTGCTGCTTTCAGAACTGTGGTCATATCCTTTGCAAAACTCCGTGTTTCCATCGCTCTCGCGATAGTAGTAGGCGGTTTCACACTTGGTTTTTGTGGTGCAGTACAGCCTATGATTGAAATACTTAAATAGGCTACTAATGCGAAGTGCAGTCCCCTGCCTTGCACTGTCGCAGGAAATAATAAACGGTGGATCATCTAATATTTTAAACTTTGATAGGTATAATCCAGCACATTTTTGTTATCATCAAATGTAATTAAGACAGTAAGTGATTTTGAAGAAGAGCTACTGGCCGAACTACTTTTGCCAAATAAAAAAAACCAAAATCCTCCTGATTGTGCTTCATTATCACTAGATATCCGGTCGTAGGTCCATACTTCTCGTCCTTGAGAATCTTTCGTAACAATATTGGGCGAACCCAATACATCCATTACTGATGATTGACTTTGGCCCTTGGATATTTTGCTTTGCACTGTTCCCAACGTAAGATTATTACTATCATCTGGTTTATTCGCAGCACAGCTAAACAAAATAATTGAAGTAAGACTGATAATTATGATTTTATTCATTGTTTCTCTCCTGGTGATATTAAGTAGGGTTGTTAAAGTTTTTTACCAAGTAATCAGACAATTTGTTCCAAGTAAAAGATCTTAATAATTATTTATTGAAGATCCGCTAGAATATCCTGGGCATGTGATTTAACATTGACTTTTTTATAGGCCTTTTCGATAATACCCTTTTCATCAATGATATAGGTATTCCGAAAAATTCCTTCATACTCGCGACCCATGAATTTTTTCTTCCCCCATACCCCATAAGCTTGCAGGGTATCTTTACTTTCATCACAAAGCATGGGGAATTCAAAACTCTGTTTTTCGCAAAACTTTTTTTGCTTATTCGGCGAATCAGCACTCATACCTATAATCACTACATTTCTTTCTTCAAATTTATGGAGTTCATCCCGGAACCCCTGGCCTTCGGTAGTTCAGCCAGGCGTATTTGCTTTTGGGAAAAACCAAAGTACTACTTTTTTCCCTCTAAAATTATCGAGTGATATTTCGGTCCCATCACCATCTGGTAATGTAAAATCCGGCGCCTTTGCTCCAACATCTAACATAGTTTCTTCTCCTTAAAATGTCACTTCTGACCAACGCATTCGATCATCATTACTAATCACCATATCATGAACCACCTGGATCGCTTGTTTCTGTCCACGCCACACTAGCAGATCCAGCGCTCCATTTAAGTCTACCCATTTATGGTCACAATGTTCTTGGGATATTATTACGCTTTCTGAATCTACTTCAATTCCAAAAACAGGTACAAGATTGATTCGATCACCATTTGTTTCATAAAACTTACTAACGTGATCAGCGACAAATATCTTTAAAGGTGCTAAACCTGTTTCTTCTTTTAATTCGCGGGTAGCAGCTTCCCATGATGTTTCTCCATCCTCTATCTTACCAGCTACGCCCTGCCAAATATGTTCATACATTTTAGTTTTAGCTCGCTTTAAAACCAAGAATAGTAGCCCTGCAGATGTAGTGCGATACACGTAAGCATCGATAACTCTTACTTCAATATTCGGCATCATCACATCCTTTGGTCATGTGAATATTTGTTTAAATAATTTACTGACCATTTTGAAAATTCACCTTCATTGATTTTTTCCCGAATGGTTTTCATTAACAGCATATAATATGTGATGTTGTGCAGTGAAGCTAACCGTAAACCCAACATTTCATTAATGTTAAATAAATGACGCAGGTACGCTTTTGTGTAATCATTACACAAATGACAATTGCATTCTTCATCCACACAACTAAAATCATCCAGATAGCGGGAATTTTGAATATTTATTACACCTTGGGATGTAAACAGTTGACCATTACGACCATTCCTGGTAGGTAAAACACAGTCAAACATGTCCACCCCATTCTGTACGGCAATGACAAGATCTGTAGGTCGTCCAACACCCATAAGATACCGTGGTTGATCATTTGGCAACAATTCATCCAACATGGCAATATTCTCAAACATGGCCATTTTATCCTCTCCTACCGCCAGGCCACCAATACCAATCCCGCAAGTACTATAAGGCACCATTTCCTCAACACTATTTTTTCGCAATTCAGGGTATATACCACCTTGTATTATGGGGAACAGGGTCTGATTCCAATC
>CAJWGZ010000198.1 GCA_913041075.1 uncultured Fidelibacterota bacterium
GCGGTTTTAGGAGCGGGTACTATGGGGGCTCAGATTGCTGGGCATCTAGCTAATGCTGGCATACCATCTTGTTTATTTGATATATCTCAGGAACTTGCTGAAAAAGGTGTAGGAATCCTTACATCACTAAAACCAGCACCTTTATATAAACCAAAAAATATAGAGTTAATCGAAGCATGCAATTATGATCAACATCTTGAAAAAATAAAAGAGGTCGATTGGGTATTAGAAGCAGTTGCCGAGAATCTTGAAATAAAGCACAAAGTATATAACAATATAATGGACTTTATAAAAGATACGACAATAGTAAGCTCAAACACTTCAGGCATACCATTAGCAGATCTGACAGAAGTTATGTCAGATGATGTAAAGAAAAGATTTCTTATCACCCATTTTTTCAACCCCCCTCGATATATGCGTTTATTAGAACTGGTTAAGGGGCCAAATACCTCAGATGATGTCTATAATAATATGGCTTCTTTTGGCGAAAATATTCTTGGTAAAGGCATTGTACACGCCAAGGATACGCCAAATTTTGTTGGTAACCGTATTGGTGTCCATGGGGGCAATAATGCGGTTAGGCTTGCAATAGAAATGGGCCTCACTTGTGAGGAAGTTGATAAACTGACCGGGACAATTGTTGGCCGACCTAAAAGTGGAGTTTTCCGTACGACTGATATTGTCGGCTTAGATGTCCATGCCAGTGTTTCAGCTACCAGTTATAATAATCTACAAGATGATGAAGCACGGGATATATTGCAAGCTCCTGAAATCCTCAAAATATTAATTGATTCTGGCCGGCTTGGCCAAAAAACAAAAGCGGGCTTTTATAAAAAAACAGAAGATGGTATTCTATCTGTAGATCTCAAGACAGGAGAATACGGACCGCAAAAACGAGTAAGATTCGATGGATTTCGTTTGGCCAAGGATCGTCAAAGTGTTGGTGAGCGTCTAAAAGCGCTAGCATCAAGTAATGACAAAGCAGGCAAATTTTTTTGGGAAATAACATCAGACTCCCTCATATATACTGCCAACCGCATTCCAGAAATCAGTGATGATATTGTCAATGTAGATAATGCTATGAAATGGGGTTATGGTTGGGAACTAGGTCCATTTGAAGCCTGGGATGCTATTGGTGTGGAATCTTCAGTGGACCGCATGACTACGGATGGTAAAAAAGTCCCACAATGGGTACTGGATATGCTCGAGTCAGGCCAAAAGAATTTCCTTTCTATAGAAAATGGCACTAAGAGTTATTTTGAAGTTGGCAGCAAATCTATGCAACCAGTGCAACAAAAGGATAAATCGCTAAACCTGGTGCTGCAAAAATCCGCCGGTAACCTTGTAAAGCGTGGCTGGAGTGCCAGTTTAGTCGATTTGGGTGATAGTGTTTTGTGTTGTGAATTTCACTCCGTACTGCAATCAACATTGAACCCAATAGATGGATCCATGGTCCAAACCTTTGTAGATGGTCTGGATCTTGTTGAAGCAGGAAAATACAAGGCTATGGTTATTGGACACCAAGGACAAAACTTCTGCGCCGGAGCAAACTTAAACGGAATAATACAATATTGTGAAAACAACGACTATGATACCATAGGTGCCAGAACCAAAATACTACAAGATGTAACCCAGCGAGTTCGTTTCTGCGAGGCACCTATCGTAGCGGCACCATTTCACCTGGCTTTGGGTGGCGGATTTGAACTTGTGGCGCCAGCTGCACACAGGGTTGCTCTTGGTGAATTATATATTGGTGCTGTAGAGGTTGGCGTTGGTTTGATTCCTGGTGCGGGTGGGAATTTGCGCCTAATACTTAATCTGATGGATAATTCTGGAACAGGTGGACGAATCAACACATTCCAAATTACTCAGAAAGCATTTGAAACAATTGGGTTTGCCAAGGTTGCAACGAGCGCTGAAGAAGCAAAGCATTTGGGTTATCTCTTAAAAACGGATACAATAATACTTAATAACGATCACCGTATTTGGGCAGCCAAACAAAAAGCGCTTGAATTGGTTGATGATTATAAACCACCCAAATATAGAGACGATCTTAAACTCCCTGGTGCTGGTGGCAGAACCGCAATGGCTGCGGCTCTAAAAGGATTTAAGGTTCAAGGAAAAATATCGGATCATGACGAATTTATTGCAAATAAATTAGCTTACGTACTTACGGGCGGAGATAAAGCGGGACTCACAAAAGCAGT
>CAJWGZ010000199.1 GCA_913041075.1 uncultured Fidelibacterota bacterium
TCCCCATAAAAATTAATAATACAAAATATTGAATGATCTTCAATTAAATACCCATACTGCGTAAAAAAGCTTCCGAATTTGGCTCTCTTCCTAAAAAATCCTTAACTAATTCATAAGGATCTACTGTTCCACCTTTTTCTAAAATTATTCTCCGATATTTTAACCCTATATCTGGGTTTAGGATACCATTAGCTTCAAATACGGAAAACATATCTTGTGCATACACCTCAGACCACTTGTACCCATAATATGCAGCGCCATACCCATTTAAATGCCCAAAAGAAGCTTGCTGATGGGTTCCTTCCTGATATGGATAAAACGTGATTTCATTTTTTAATTCTTTAATCAGGTCAGTTGTGGATTTATTTCCATCAGGATCAAAACCGTCATTCAGTGTGAAATCATATATGCCATAGAATATCTGTTGCAAGGCCTTCGTACCTGAATTTATATTTTTTGCAGCGATCATTTTCTCCAGTAATTCCTCTGGAATTACTTCCCCTGTTTCGTAATGCTTTGCAAATAATGATAGTGATTCTTTCTGCCACACCCAGTTTTCCAGCATCTGGGATGGAGCTTCTACAAAATCTCTTGCTACAGATGTACCTGCATAACTAATAAGTTGTGAGGTTGTGAGTACACCATGGACTAAATGTCCAAATTCATGAAAATATGTTTCTACATTTTCATGCGTTAATAACGATGGCTGGAAGTCAGTAGGTTTTGGAAAATTGCAGACCAATGCAGTGGCCGGTTTTTGATAACCATTTTCTGTCATTTTGCCCATAACTACACTAAAGGCTGCTGCATGGCCGTATTTATTAGCCCTAGGAAACATATCAAGATAAAAATTTCCTATTAGAGCACTGGTTGTTTTATCATATATAGAGAACATTTGGACATCTTCATGCCAAACTGAAGGATTCTGTACCTTTTCAAAACGAACATTAAATAGCTGTTGATAAATAGTAAATAGTCCTTCTGTCACATTGTTGAACTCAAAATATTGCCGAACTTCTTCTCTATCCAAATTGTATTTTTTTAATTTTACCTGGTTTTCGTAAAAACCAGCTTCCCAAGGATGGATGGTCTTTGTATTCTTCCCTAAACGTACCGATTTTATTGTAAGCATTTCCGCAACATCATTTTCAGCTTTCTCTCTCAATTGTTGCTTTAGGTCATTCTCAAAATCCCATACATTTTTTGGATTCCTCGCCATACGGTCTTCTGTCCTGTATTCAGCATAGGAATTATAACCCAGTAATTTGACCAATTTCATCCGGTTTCGAAGAATATCGTTTAAAACACCAATATTTTCCGCTCTGGCACGATTATTAAATTTAAATCGCAATGCTTCTCTGGCTTCATCGGATTCTGCTTGATCCATGAATGGCACATAACTCGGATAGGTCATATCAATGGCATATTTTCCATTATTTTGAAGACGTTCTTTCTTGTAATTATCGGGTAAACCGGCAAGGTCGATCGGATCGAGAAACAATGTATCCTGAGCAGCTCTAATATTCTTATCAAATTCTAAGCCAAGATCAGTTAGTACATCTAAAACGGCCTTCACCTTTTCACGCTTATCTTTAGACAGGGTAAAACCAATACGTTTATAGTCCAGCAATAAATCGTCCAAGTATTTTTTTCTAAAGCCTTTAAGACTCTTCGCCTCTGCAGTAGGTACATAGGCTACGACAGCATTGTAAAGATCTTCATTCAAAGACAATTTTGTGATATAGTTTTCAATCTTCTTGCTGGCTTCTAGCCCCTCATTACGAATTTTTTCACTGGTGTGCACTGAACCCATCAGGTATCCCGGACTCCAAACAGATTCGATTACACTGTAAATATCATCGATTCGTACTAGTGTATTTTCATAAGTCCTTTCTGTACTAGCAATTTGGATGATCTCATTCTTGATAAAATCAGCTTGTGAAATAACATAATCCGTACCTTCAGCGATATGTCCAGGTTTAATATTTTTAAAATCAAAATTGTTATTAAAAGGAATAATTAGTGGATTATTCTCTGGTTTTTTTGGCGGGTCTTCTTTATTAGGTTTTGACACACAGCACGGGATTAGAAGCAGTCCGGCTATCATTATTAAACTGGATATTCGCATTTTCATTCCTTTGATTATTCGTCTATGTTGCAGTT
>CAJWGZ010000200.1 GCA_913041075.1 uncultured Fidelibacterota bacterium
AAAAAGAAAGTAGTTCCTGAATTAATGCCCCGCGCTTTGTACTGGTTCCGCTGGGGTGCTGCCTGGACATGGATCACAGGACTCGTTTTGTTGTTGGTTGTATTTTACCACGGCGGATTAACATTTGAGGATGTAGAATCAGGATTTGGCACAAATGCTTTGGTAATGATCGCTGTTACTTTTTTAGGTGTTTTTCTTTATGATGCTTTGTATAAAAGCGGTTTAGCATCTAATGTTCGGGTCGTCACAATAATCAGCTTTGTTTTAATTGGGGCAGTAGTTTATCTCATGAAAGAATGGGCAGGGTTCAGTTATCGTTCAGTTAATATCCATTTAGGGGCATTATTTGGAACCAATATGGCTTTTAATGTGTGGTTTAGAATTTGGCCTGCACAGCAAAAAATAATAACCGCTATAAAAGGCGGTGAAGCACCTGATGGAGATTTGGTTGCTTTGGCAGGCCTCCGTTCCAAGCATAATACCTATATGTCAGTTCCCCTAATTTGGACAATGATTAACCAGCATACTGAATCACTTGCAGGTGGAAATTTTGGTGTTACTGACGCCACGAATTGGGTCCCTCTAATGGTTATGGTTGCGGTAGGATGGCATGTTGTATGGCAACTATATAAAAAATCAGCTAAAGTACAGGGTATGTAACTTTACTGATTTATCATTTTATTAAGCTCCTGGATTAATTTCATCCAGGAGCTTTTTTTTGATTAATATTGATTCTGTGCTAACCTGTAGTTTCGTAAAATTCCGGCCAAATTTATTCGGCTAATATTTATTCCATGAGAATATTATTTAAGAAATCCATCAACTTGATTCTTGATTATCCCCGCTGGATTATAACGGGAGTCAGCGTCATTACTCTAGTAATGCTGGTATTGGTAAACCAACTAAAGATGAATTTTTCCATTGAACAACTTTTTGCTTTAAACGATCCAGCTGTAGATAGATATTTTGAGTTTCTCGAAGAATTTGAGCGGGAAGATAATCTCATATTATTGTTATATGAATGCGATGACCCATTTTCATATCACAATTTGGTATTAAATCAAAAATTAATCCAAAATTTTGAATCCATAATTGGTGTTCATAAAGTAACTAGTTTATCCAATTTGGAAATATTCACTGATGGTGATGATGAATTATTACGGCCAGTTTACCCCTATATTCCCCAATCCACTGATTCATTGCAAGAAGCAAAAAATCGAATATTATCTTCTCCCTTGGTCCGACAAACGTTGATATCAAATGATGGGTCATTGGCATCTATTGCCATCGAGTTAGATGATGTATTTAATAATCATGATTTACGCGAAAAAATAATTAATGAAATTGATGTAAAGCAAAATACTGTTGATTGGACCTGGCATCAAGCTGGAATACCTATTCTTAGGACGAGATATGTACAATTAATGGTAAGTGACACCATTCGTTTTTTAATTCCAGTTGCTCTAATGATTATTATTCTTTTTACAGTAATATTTCGCTCTTTACCCGCATTAATCATACCCATGTCAATCATAATAATGGTTGTAATCTGGACTATGGGTTTGATGGCAGCATTAAATATTGACTTCAATATCATGACCTATATTATACCAACACTGCTATTTATTATTGGTATCGGTGATTCAGTACATTTCCTCGTAAAGTATTATGGTACGTTGGCTGTGGTGAAGGACAAACGTGAAGCATTGTATCAGACCATAGAAAAAATTGGAACAGCTATTTTTCTCACGTCCCTTACAACAAGCATAGGGTTCGGATCTTTGCTGCGATCAAATATACTCATTGTAAGACAATTTGGAACTATGACTGCAGCTGGTGTCATGTTTGCCTTTATTCTTACAATAACGTTTTTACCGGCAATGATAATGCTGCTTAAACAAACACCGGCAAAAAAATTAAAATCCTATACAGTGGGATTTCGAATAAAATTACTGAATAGATTAGTTAAAATTGTGAGAGTATATCCAAAACAGATAATTATTTTCACTCTTGTAGTTATTGTAATCTGTATCTTTGGTTCGTTTCAGATAAATCCTCATAATTCTTTAATGGATGACCTTAAACCGGGAACGACTCTTTATGATGACATGATGCTTGCAGAAGAAAAAATGGGATC
>CAJWGZ010000201.1 GCA_913041075.1 uncultured Fidelibacterota bacterium
TTAACAATGATCGTGATTTTCTTGGCGATAAACCTATGCTGGCGAGTGAAAGAAAGGCTGTAAAACATATACGCGTTTCTTATAATGAGGCTAGACAGCCGATCCTTAAGGAATGGATCAATACACAAGGCCAGCCCGACAAGCGAGAAATATTTTCCTATGACAAGGAAGGTAAATTATTGAGCCGTGCCATTCTTAAAAAAAATAATAAACCAGACAAAGTGATTACCTATGGCGATTCAGAGCCATGGGGGATCGAATTTCGTAAATATTTTTATAATGATAATGTGAATATATCCTATATTGATCAGCGCTCAGAATTCCAGATGTCAGCTGGGAACCAGATTGAACAGATAAACTTTTTTACGGTAGATAACCGCCATTATGGATCGATTTCATTTACTTATGATCGTCTAGGTTTTTTGACTAATGAAATCTGGGTAAAGGAACCGGAAATACAAATTGTACGCCGTTTCAAATACCAATACGATATCATGGCGCAGGTAAAACAAATTTGGGAATATGACCGCACTGATAATTTGATAAGCCACCAAGCGCTACAGCAGGCACCAGCGGATGAACTGTATAAAAAACCACCCCCGCGAACGGGAAATCTGCTAAGTGAAGCAGGTCTAATTATCGAAGAGTTGCGCTCCAGCAGAATGGTGGCACCTAATCCTGCATTTATTCCAGTTACTCTATGGGATCAACTTGTTACTAATAATGAAGATCGGATTGATATAGATTTTATCAGTGTGGATGAAATGAATGTGAAATTCAGAGAACCCAATAGTCAGGATATATTGTCAATATCCTTAGATCGTGTTGCTTCCGTTGTTTCACGTTATGGTGAAATAATCTACCCCTGATATTGCTTTTCCAAAATTATGGGAAGTAAATTGGACCATTGCTGGATGGATAAATCCGACCATATACCATGAATAAACGCCAAACTATTCAAGCCCTGGCCATTGGTTTGGTTAATTTATCAACCGTTTTTAGTCAGGGCACGTCTTACCCTCCGCCAACCACACTAGTAACCATACCTACAGCTGGAACCCTTGTTCGAGGCAGTTTTTCTATGGAAATGCGTATCCAAAAAGGTGGCGGAATGTCTACTGCACTGCAAGCAGGCATTACTGACCGGTTTCAGTTTGGATTATCATATGGAGCCTCCAATCTTATTGGTGATGACAGTTTGCGTTGGTATCCGCGGCCGGAAGCGAATCTTAAATATCGCCTGATCGATGAAACAACATCTATGCCCGGTGTTGCCATAGGGATTAATACACAGGGTTTTGGTGGATATAATGATGCCGATTCCTTAAAACGATATGATACAAAAGCTTATGGGTTTTATACATCTGCTAGTAAGAACTGGCAAACGCCATTGGGCAATGCTGGATTGCATGCCGGGATGAGTTATAATTTTCTAGAAACAGCAGATGGTGATGAGGACCCCAATCTATTTTTTGGATTGGATCTTGAATTCAATCCGGAGTTGTCTGTATTAATGGAATGGAATGCTGCTCTGAATGAAAATAATATGCAAAGTAATAAGCTTGCAATTAATAAGGGAGGATATCTTAATGCGGCCGTGCGGTGGACATTTGTTGACCATTTGCATATTGAATTAGATTTTAATAACCTACTATTTGATGATGATAAAGTAGACTACTTTAACAGGGAGTTAAAAATAACCTATATCGAATATTTTTAAAGCACTTCATCAATGTTTTCCCGGTGTGTTTTGTTTTGTTTCATGGTTGCCCACGGCATATGCAGCCAAAATGAACTAGAGAAGGGAATTGCTTTATATAATCAGCGTCTTGAGGGTAGCGTTAAAAGTTCGGCTAGACCTGAACCGATTACCAATGCAATCAGTCATTTTCAGTATGCACTAAAGAACGCTGCTACTGAAACTGATGCTGCTCTATATCTGCTAAAATCTTATTACTTTCGGGGCAAGTATGTTCACAAGGATAAAGAAAAACAAAAATTCGATTTTAGTAAAGGCAAAGAATTAGGTGAAAAGTATATCAAAAAATATCCTGATTCAGCGCCATTTCAGTTTTGGTATTTAGTAAATCTTGGTAGCTGGTCCGAGGTTTATGGAATAATAACTGCAGC
>CAJWGZ010000202.1 GCA_913041075.1 uncultured Fidelibacterota bacterium
ACCAGGCCGGTAAGGAATACAGAATTGGTGTTAGAGGCACTGAGGATGATCAGATCGCGGAATATGTTATTCTTGTCTTGCCAACTAGTTTCTTGCCATTACAGGTCAAGATCCATGATTATAATAAGGTCGGTGATGGTTTAATTTTCTCTGGGAATTTTGTGGTACAGAAGTTCAGGGATTGGTCCATGATTTTTCGGGACATTTATGAAGAATGGGGTACTGAAGGTGCCTGGGGATCACTTTTTAACACGATTTATACTCGTTTTACTATTCCGAAAAAAGCAACCGAGCAAACTGATGCACCTATTCCAGAGCCAGACCGGCCCTATTTACCCTATACTTATGTACTGGATAAATATGGGACGCCTTTATTCTACAAGATGGCTGGAATGGGTTTCGCCGCTTTCCGTCCTTATAAATATGGTTTTCATTTTGGGATGGTTCATCAATATACCCAGTACGCTATCGGCCTGGGTCGTACCAACCTGCTGGATGAGAATTTCAAACCAGATGGTTCTCAGATCATTCCATTGGCGGATGTAAAAACGGAACTGCATGATTTTCGCTGGCTGGATGATGGTCGAATTATACAACTTGGGGTGAAAGAGCATCCTTGGCCAGATGGTCGATTAGAAAAAATTGAAAGTGGTTATATTTATATCACTGATGAAGAAGGGAATGTACTATTGGAATGGGATTCATATGACCATGTACCCATCGAATTAAGTGTAGCGCCAGTAGAAGACTGGTCCATGCGGACCTACGATTACTTTCATATGAATAACGTCACACCGCTTAGTGACGGAAACTATCTGGTTTCTGCACGACACACACAAACAATCATGAAGATTGACGGCACCACAGGGGACGTGCTCTGGCATATGGGTAAGGGTCGCGCAAATGAATTTACTTTCATAGATGATCCTTATAATGGTTTTTCGCATCAACATGCTTCTTATGAATTGGATAATGGAAATATCCTCCTGTTAGACAATGGTTTAGACCATACCCAAAAACTGTCCCGAGTTCTAGAATATAAGGTTGATGAAATAGCTAAAACCGCAACATTAGTTTTCAGCAAAGAATTTCCAACGTATCAGGCTTATGTGGCTGGAAATGCTTTTCGTCAGGATAATGGTAATACAATCGCTGCCTTTGGTTCCCAAGGCTACGTTGAGGAATTTGATGATCAGGGTTGGCCAGTACTTTCGTACAGACAAGGGGGCTTGATTTACCAGGCCATGAAGTCAAAACTGCCTTGGAGAAATAAATAATTTAAAGGAGTAGCTAATGGCTAAAGATGACCAGTCTTTTGAAACAAAACTGATTCATGCCGGTGAACCTAAGCCCCGCATAGATGGTGCGATAAATGTTCCCATATTTCAAAGTTCGACTTATGAATATGCAGGAGAGGGCAGTTATCATGATGTACGCTATCTACGGTTAAGTAATACACCAAATCACCTGGCTCTGCACAAAAAGCTAGCCGCCTTGGAAGGAGCAGAAGCAGCATTGGTTACATCAAGCGGAATGAGCGCTATAGCCACCACCTTGCTTACGTTTTTGAAAGCTGGTGATCACCTGCTGGCTCATAATACACTATATGGCGGAACAGCGGACTTCGTGAATAATGAATTGCCTGAGTATGGTATTGAACGTGATCTGATTGATGCTTCAAACCCCAGTGAATGGGATTCCAAATTAAAGCCAAACACCAAAGTGGTTTATATAGAAACGATCACCAATCCGCTTATGGATGTACCGGAACTAGGAAAAATCGTAGAATTTGCTAAATCGCATGCGCTTATTTCGATGATTGACAACACTTTCGCGAGTCCTGTTATATATTGCCCTGTGGTAGAGGGGTTTGATCTTTCTCTGCATTCCTGTACAAAATATATCAATGGCCATTCTGATATCGTTGCAGGTGCCGTGATCGGTAGTGCTAATTACGTGGATCAAGTAACAAAAAAATTAAACCACCTGGGCGGATCTCTGGATTCGAATGCCTGTTTTTTGCTGCATCGAGGTATAAAGACATTAGCCTTACGTATGAATAAACAATGTGAAAATGCTCTGCTTATTGCTCATTTTCTTGAAAATCATCCCCAGGT
>CAJWGZ010000203.1 GCA_913041075.1 uncultured Fidelibacterota bacterium
ATAAAATCATACCGATTGTTACTGATGCATCAGCAACGTTGAAAATATACCAATGGTAACTACCAATCATAAAATCAAAAAAGTCTACAACAGTACCAAAAAGCATTCTATCAATCAGATTGCCGATCGCGCCTGCTAAAATCAACGCTAGAGACAATCGCAGTGTCAAATCACTCTCTTTTTGCTGCCAGAAATACCATCCGAGAAATACAGTCATTAGTAGTGACACTGAAGTAAAGAAATAAATACCGCCAGGAAAATTCAATCCAAAAGCCATGCCATCATTGGTAACATAAGTAAAATGAAAAAAGTTCTTAATGACTGGCTTTGACTCACCCAGCATCATCGCACTGCGAGTAACTGCTTTCGTGATCTGATCAATAACCACGATTACAGCGCTCACAAACATTACTTTCACACTAAACCAAGTTTTTCTTTTTCTTTACAACCAACACACTTGGTAGCATTGGGTACCTCCAGCATCCGTTCTTCAGGAATCAATTCTGCACAAATCTTACATATCCCAAATATTCCATCATCTATGCGGTCAAGCGCTATCTCAAGGTTTTTATAATAATCGCTCTCACGGCCCATTAATAAATAATTTTTTTCCTGCTCAAAAGAGTCTGTCCCTGCATCAGCCATATGAACACTGAAGACGGACTCCTGGGATGATCCTTCGCTATCATTACCATTATCCAGTATACCATCATGGATATCACCCATATCTTCTGCTATCTCTTCCATTCTTTTTTCGATAGATTTCCGAAATTGCTTCAGTTTTGCGTTAGAATACTTTTTTGCCATAGTAAACCCTTTCAATCAATTATACACGATCAATACCAAGTCTGATATCAACACTACCAACTTTAAAAGTATCTTGATATTCACCTGGCTGAAATTCATCTGTCATTTTAATAGTTAATGTTTCATTCATAAAATAGTCCTTATATGCGCGGACCGCTTCTCCAATTGTGCCATCAAAAGAGCCATAAATATTAATACGATCCTCGACCGCGAAATTAGCATTTTTCCTCATAATTTGCACGTGACGAATTACATCTCTTACAACACCTTCTTGAACCAATTCCTCAGTTAATTTCGTGGTTAATCCAACTGTAATCCCGCCATCTAATTCTACAGTGAAACCCTGTTTTGGCCTCGTGACGATCAGGAATGCATCCCTTGTCAACACAAGTGTGCCTGATTGCAATAGCAATGTTACCTCACCTGTTGTATTTAGATCGCGCAATATTTCGTTGTCATCCATAGCAACAAGCGCCTCTTTTATCTCGGGAAGATATTGACCATTTTCTTCGCCGATTACAGGTAAATTGGGCTTTACTTCACGCTCAATGAGCAAATTACTATTATCAACCCACTTTATATTTTTTACATTTAACTCATCTAGCACAATAAGCTGTTGATCTAGAATGAATTCTACCAATTCATCATCATCCAGGTGAAAACAAAGTTCTGCCAGAGGTTGTCTTATTTTTAATTCAGCCTTATTTCGTGCGGAGCGCCCTAACTCTACAATTTTTCGCAGTGTGTCCACCTGCTGGATAAGTTTTTGATCAATCTTCCCTTTATTAA
This sequence comes from uncultured Fidelibacterota bacterium, assembly GCA_913041075.1. Taxonomy (GTDB): domain Bacteria; phylum Fidelibacterota; class Marinisomatia; order Marinisomatales; family TCS55. Next base: position 1,597 of record CAJWGZ010000203.1, read on the forward strand.
CCTTTGGGTAATCTGATAAATGAATACTCTCCGGCAATGATTGATCAGTGTTACGAGCCAGATTCTGATAAATTTCTTCTGTCATAAATGGCAGAATTGGCGCAATTACCTTGATACTTATCAGCAATACCTGATAAAGGGTCTGATAAGCCGCTTGTTTATCGGCATCATCTTCTGATTTCCAAAACCTTCTTCTACTGCGTCGTATATACCAATTAGATAAATCATCTAAAAATCGTTCGAAGTGGCGAATAAATTTATCTACCCGATACCCATCAAAGGCTGCTACTGCCTGCTGGATGAGTAAATTAGTTTTTGCTAAAATCCATTGATCCAGAATGGTTAAATCATCATTTTTTACATTTGATAAACTAGGCGAAAAACCATCGATAGCAGCATATGTGGCAAAAAATGAATAGACGTTCCACAATGTAATCAATTTGCGACGAACCTCAGTTGCTGGTCCGTATCCGAATAGTAAATTATTTTCAATATTCTGATTGGCATACAT
>CAJWGZ010000204.1 GCA_913041075.1 uncultured Fidelibacterota bacterium
GCAATCGTAGCTGGCACAAAATATCGTGGTCAGTTTGAAGAGAGATTAAAGACAATAATGGTAGAGCTGGAATCAACGGAAGATGTACTAATATTTATCGATGAACTCCATACCTTGGTTGGTGCAGGAGGTGCGTCTGGTTCATTGGATGCATCAAACATGTTTAAACCAGCGTTAGCACGTGGTGATATTCATTGTATTGGCGCAACGACACTAGATGAATATCGCAAGTATGTGGAGAAAGATGGGGCACTAGAAAGACGGTTCCAAAAAATAATGGTTAATCCTCCAAGTATTGAAGAATCAATAGAAATATTGAAAGGTCTCCAAGAATCTTATGAAAATCATCACAATGTGACTTTTGATCAAAAAGCTATTGAAGCGTGTGTTTATCTATCTCATCGGTACATAACAGATAAATTTTTGCCTGACAAAGCAATTGATATTTTGGATGAAGCTGGCAGTAGAGCCCACATGCTCAATATGGATGTACCGCAAGATTTGATAGATCTAGAACTAAAAATTGAAGAATTACGTCGTGAAAAAGAAACAGTGGTTGTAGCTCAAAGATTTGAAGATGCAGCTGCACTGCGTGACAAAGAGCAGTCATTATTAGGAAAACTTGCATCAATGCAGAAAAAATGGCATCAGGATGAATCCAATCATCCATTTCAGGTGACTGAAGAAAATATAGCTGATGTAGTAAGCCTGGTGTCGGGAATTCCTGTGAATAAAGTTGCTCAATCAGAATCGCAAAAGTTGCTGAAAATGAGAGATGAGTTGCATAAATCAATTATTGGTCAGGATAAGGCAATAGATAGTATTTCTAAGTCTATCCAGCGAGCCAGGATGGGCCTCAAAAGTCACAAAAGACCAATTGGTGTATTTCTTTTTCTTGGGCCTACAGGAGTTGGCAAAACTGAACTAGCAAAAGTATTAGCAAATTATCTTTTTAGTCATACCGATTCTCTTATAAAAATAGATATGTCCGAATATAGAGAGCGATTTTCTGCATCACGACTTATTGGTGCACCACCAGGATATGTTGGGTATGAGGAAGGGGGTGCACTTACAGAAAAAGTACGGCGCAATCCCTATTCTGTGATTCTGTTTGACGAATTTGAGAAAGCGCACCTAGATATATCTAATTTATTATTACAGGTTTTTGATGAGGGTATTTTAACTGATGGGTTTGGCCGTAAAGTAGATTTTCGAAATACTATCATTATAATGACATCAAACTTGGGCACAAAAGACATAAAAGTTGATGGCAGGTATGGTTTTGTTAAAAAATCTGGAAAGTCAGATTACGAAACTATGCAATCCACAATAATGGACCGTGTAAAGAATGTATTTAGTCCTGAATTATTAAATCGCATCGATGAAACAATTGTTTTCCATATGTTGGATGAAACTGACGTTTTAAATATTATTGATTTGCAATTAAGGGAACTGATTGAAAATCTACAGAAAATGGAAATTAAAATTACAATTTCCAAGCGCGCCCGTAAGCTATTGGTTAAGAGGGGTTTTCATGAAGAATATGGAGCGCGGAACTTGAGACGAACGATTCAAAATTCGCTTGAAGATCCCATATCTGAATTATTGCTTGAAAATAAATTCGCTTATGGTGATAAGATTACAGTTGATAGTAAGAAGGATGAGTTAATCTTTTCTCCGGTAAAAAAACGGGCAAATAAGTCCGTAAAACAGGCCGGAGGGACAAAAAATGCGAAAAAGGATGAAAATCCTCAGAAAGTTTGAAATTTACCTCGCATTTCTGCCATATTTAAATAATATCACCTATTATATCTGCCATATAGGTTAATTAATCTTTCTGGCATAGTTATTGTCTATTATTTACTTGAAACGTTCTAAAAGGAGTAAATAATGGAAAATATTAAAATATTTATGATCAACCATCCCTTATTAAGCATGGCAATGATACTACCTTTTAGCCTCATTATTGTGATTGGCATTTTTTCAATCCTCATCAATTTTGTATTGCCAGTGATATTAGCCTTTTGGCTATCCGGTTGGGTTTACACTGCAATTGTAGGTGAAAAAGTTCAAAAATATTACCAGCAGCCT
>CAJWGZ010000205.1 GCA_913041075.1 uncultured Fidelibacterota bacterium
TCTTTTCCCCACTTAGCACCTGCAATTTCAGATTTAATAATATTTTTTATATATTCTTCATCTGTTACCCATTCTGAAGAATCAGGTTCTATTTCCGATTCAGTCAAATATTGTAAAAATTTATCGAATTGGTTATCAGCGATTGTCCAAGAATCTCTAAAATCTTCGTAGTTTTCTAGTGAGTCAGTATTCTGAGATACAAACATCGTTCCCCAATTGAATAATGGCCTTTTTGGATGTCCAATCAGTTTTTGTGTGCTTTTCTGTAGCGTTAATTCCCATGGTATAAATTCATCGGGCGTAATACCGCCTCCACCATAAACTGTCCGTCCGTTACGGGTCTTAAATTTTGGTCGCAATTCTTTTAGAGAGTCAATTATGGCTTCACGGTTTTGTTTATATAGTTCTGCATAATATTGTCTGGTATTACCATCTTCAAAAGGACGCTGGATTAAACGGCCACTAGGCGTGAAATAACGAGCAATCGTAACACGAATAGCAGATCCATCCCTTAGTCCAAATTGTCGCTGCACAAGTCCCTTTCCAAAGCTTGTTTCGCCAACAATTAAGCCGCGATCAAGATCCTGTACAGCACCAGCTACAATTTCACTGGCACTTGCAGAACCACGATTTAATAATATAATTAATGGAAAATCTTCCCTGCCCTTGGATGGCTTAGAGAGAAAAACTTCGTTTGTGTTATTATGTTTTCCAATTGTGTAAACAAGCGTGTCCCTGGTGGCGATAAACATATTTGCTATTTCTGCTGCTTGCTCTAGAAAACCACCACTATTGTTTCTTAGATCTAAGATCATACGTTTCATGCCGTTATCGTCAAGCTTTTTCATCGCATTTCTAATTTCTTCTGATGATGTTGCTGTGAATCTAGTTAACCAGATGTAGCCCGTTTGGTCATCTAGCATTAGCGCTGCACGAACACTATAAATAGGAATAACATCTCTAATGATGATTACTTCAAATGGTTCGGAGCCAATTCTAGCAATTTTGAGGTCCACACTTGTACCTTTAGGTCCACGGAGTGTTTTTATAACTTCATCTTTAGTAATGCCGTATGCATCTTCTCCGTCAATTTCAATTATGCGATCTCCGGGCTGAAGACCAACACGTTCTGAAGGACTATCTGCAACTGGTGCAATAACTGTGATATATCCTTCCAATACATCAAATTCTATACCAATGCCCTGGAATTCCCCTCGAAAAATTTCATCAATTTCCTCCTGTTTCTTGGGAGGGATATAAACAGAGTGTGGATCCAATTTCTCCATAAATCCATGAAAAGCACCATTCCATATTTTATCCATATCAACATCTTCGTAATAATATTCATTCACATACTGAATTATTTGATTAAAAACCCGGAATTTGTTTTCAATGATACGGTAAGTGTCTTTGGATTCAGAATAAAGAATGCGAACTGTAGGTATGGTAAGGATAATTATTACCATTGTAAGAAATGAAAACTTTACTTGCGATTTGTAGGATTTATTCATTTGTTAAAATGTAAAAGTAAGTGTTAATACTTTTAATTAAAGACCAAAGTAGATCATTGTTCTAAAGGATAATCCTGACAACGACGATTCGGGTGAATCGCTGATCTGAAATCGGTCATTAAGTTGCCATTGTCCGGCCCGGATAACTCCCTTATTGTAGCCAATGCTCAAACGAAGACCAACGCGATCGGTGATTTGCCACTTTACTGCTACATATGGTTGAAAATTGAAAAAAGTACCGCTTAGATTGGTCATGCCTGCATTGGATGCTAGTGGTGGTAGATATGCCCCCTGTAATGCATCGATTGCATCTACAGGATTAGTTCCTGTAGTATCAATCGTATATATCAAAGTATCATTTAGAACCTGTCCAAAATTATTGCTGAAACTTTCGTCCCAACGAGGTGTACCTGTATTTTGGTCTATAGATATGATAGTTCTTCCTATACCAAACATTGCACCGCTAGCGATTTCTAAATCACGAAAAATTGGCACAACATATTCCAGCGTTACTGCGCTAATCATAAATGTGAATTTTGCTTCTA
>CAJWGZ010000206.1 GCA_913041075.1 uncultured Fidelibacterota bacterium
TGGAGGAGCCATCAGCAAATTAAACAACGAATGATGGATCATGAACCAGACAGTGTTATCTAGAATCCTATTGTTATTATTCACAGGATATTCGGCCCTTTCTGCTGAACTCCTCAAACCAACCATCGGTGGTGAAGAAAAAGAAATATTGAAAATTTCCGACAAGCGTAGAATGTACACTATCATGCGAGAGGATCCTCTCGTATATCAAGTAAATGGACCTGCTCGAATCGAACTAATCACCCGCTATCCATCCCCCGAAAAATCTAAAAAAAGTCAACCATTTTCATATCAATTGGTGGTCGATAACGAAGAACCTATAACAATCAATCATCGCTATAAATTACAGAAAAGCATCCGGTCGGTACAGCACCCCAGCCATTATTACACCTATTCTGGAAATTATTTCATTAATATCAAGGATGGAGATCATACTCTTACCATGTCTGCTAATGCAGATCAGAAATACCCTGTATTACTGCGGGTGATTAAAAAAGGCTTTAAAACATCACTCAACAATATGCATGAACTTCAACCCATGGTTTTTCAAACTAATAGTACGGTCGTGGTGTCAGGGAAGGGTATATCCTATTACGATTTGAACCATGGGCGACCTTTGCAGTTGGAAATGGATGGACCCAAAATTTTACGTATTTTGTCCCGACTATTGTTTGAATCGCAAATGGGCGAATTAGAGAGTTATCGTATCCGCGTAAAAAGTGGAAGGAAAGTTTTGGGGACCTATTACATGTCCACAGAAAGGTCCTCAGATTCAACTGTTGAAGGTCAATCTGATAAAGTACCGGGAAAATGGCGGACATGCGAGGTAACTATTCCTGAAGGGAAACACGTTATTTCAGTTGAACTTGTTGAAAAAGAAAGAAGTGTTTTGACTCGTTTTCAGGAATTCAAATGAGATTTCTTGCTGTCATCATATTGCTTTCCAATCTCTGGGGTCAGGCCTGGACTGACTATCTACGATCACCCATAAAATGGGCGGTAGGATTGACAAACGGGTACGACAACAATGTACTACGATTATCTGCTATTGAGAAAGATGATGCTGCGTTGAATCAAACTATTTTGGGTGGTACAAAAACATTCGATTCCCATTATGTTCGTTTTTCCTTGAGCGGTCTTAAGATGATTCAACTAGGTGATAGGGAAAAGCGAATTCAATTTTTTGCTAAAAGCAATCTTTCCAACTATATCCAATATAAACATCGCCAGTATTGGAGCGGATATGTAAGGGCGTCCTACCATTGGGGTGCATACCGGCGATTAGAATATATGCTCAGACATTTGGATAACTATTACATGCGCCACTACAAAGATTTAGATATTACTGTTAATCAATTATTTGCCTGTAGTTTTACGGACCGTGAGCAACGTCTATTAATATCTCATCCGATAAAATTGCGACTATGGATTACTGGATCCGTTAGCTATACACAGCGATATTACGATCGGTCCTTTACAGAGTTTGATTCGGATATTATCACGACAACTTTAAAGGTAAGCAAAAAATTTCGTGACTTTGGTACGATTTCGCTGGAAGGAATATATGGAATTGCTGACAATATTACTTTTGGTAAGGGTGCCAAATCAAGTGATCTGGACCGATCCTATAGGCATACGGAATTATATCTTCCGTTGAGTTATGATCAGGGGATGCTTGGTTTTGAAGTAGTGGGCTTTTCACTTAGGACTGATTTTCGCCAATATGAAGTAGAGGATATTGGTGATCCCCTTCATAGTGGTCGCAGCCACAGGGAAACTAAATTTGACATTTGGGGCGAAAAGAATGTGAAAGAAAATCTGATGATAAGTTGCACGATCCGATTTCGAAATAGATTTACTGATTCTAATTATGACTGGGTCTCTGAATTAAAATCATTTGACCAGATACATGCCTGGATTTCTATTGAGTGGAAGATGCTCTATGACCGTTATTAATATTAGAATGAAACACTACTTAAATCTATTAATCGTTTCTACAATTTTCAGCTGTATTGAACCCAATTCAGAGAATTTGTGGAAGCTAAATGAGGT
>CAJWGZ010000207.1 GCA_913041075.1 uncultured Fidelibacterota bacterium
GTAAATATACCACCACGTCTTTCCAGTTTTAAATCTTGGAGCGTAGGTGATTTAACATTGATTTTCAAATAGAATCCAGAACCATAACCATTAGGTGTCCAATTTATGGACATTTCCCAGCAGTGTAAATCACGGTATATTGAAAAATTGTGGCTGACCAGGTCTTTATTAAGGACGTCAAATCGTGCGTTATACTGCACACGCCAGTTACGGGTCACCTGTATGGAAGTGTTCGATGACATCCAGAATGTTTCAATAGGATTTGATGGGTTTGCTTTATTCATGCTATAGCTGAAACTTAAGGATGTGGACCAGAGTTTACCGCCCGGGATCATACTATTTTTTCCGCCTGATCGGTTACCGAATTTGGGTTCATCAAGATTCTCCCGTAATCCTGCGGTATCTTGTACAGCTTCTTCTGTTTTGGTAGCACCAAGCCGTTTCCCTTCAAACTTGAAGCCTGTGGATAAACGTGCATTTATTAAGCGTGGTTTAGGGATACCTGAGTCATTTAATTTCAGGGAATTTATCCGCTGTCCTGCTGCAACATCATATTGATAAAAATCATGAGATAACCGTAGATCTAGATTCAGCTTTTTTGCGACTTTTGCCCGCAGGGATGATGATAGATTTGCCAATGGGAACTGGTCAGCCACAAAGTTATAACTTGTGTTCATACGCCAGGAAAATAAATCAATTTTTTTTTCTTTATCTCCGTCCATCTTCTTGGCCTGAAACACATTGTTCAATGAAAAAGTCATCGCTTGCCGTTCTTGTCGCGGCGTACTACCGGCCGATGTTCCAGAAAAACGATCAAAATACGCTGTTTCACCATTGTTATCAGTATATTCCTGAAAATAACCTAGATCCATGCCAAATAATGGTTTTGTGTAATCCGGTGAATATGAATAACCAATTGTCGGAGAAGCGACATGCCTGATTGAATGAATAGACCCGATTTTGATTGGAAAAAGACCGTAAAGCTTTGTATTCATTCCAAGATTAAAAGAGGAAAAAATTGTTCGGGCAGCGAAACCCTGCTGTTCCACTGGCTGAAATGATCCTGTTGTAGTATCTGCTAAAAACGTTCTATCAACCCAGTCGGATTTCAGCTGTATGCTAGGATTTAATGATATGTACTTGAATATTTTTTGCGGAGCGGTAACAGACATACTATGAGTGACTGCTGATTTGGTTGTTGTCCGTACCGAATTATCCCAAATGTATTCAAATGAGGAATCCTCAATTGATTCATAGTAATTCTCTAGTCTATTATTCAGGTTAGCGGAGTAATTCCAGGATATATTATGGTACCATTTTTTATTAATAGCATTTGTCTTAAACAATTTACTCTGACCATGGCGAAACGACATTTTTGGTAGCGTATTTGTGGTGATAGCGAGTTGTTTACCTACTGTTGAAGGTGATTGGTAAAACACACTATTTGAATCTACCTTATTGTCAACCATCAAGTCTCTTTTCGAAGATAGATTTACGCTGATCGAATTATTCGATTTTTTCCAATGTTTACTATAGGTAGCGTTGGAAATAGCTTGTTGGTTCAAGCGGCGTTCGACATCCAGCCCGGTTCGTTGATTGTAATCGCCGCTGCTGTAATATTGTGCGTTGACTCGAAATGTTTGGTTATTGCGCATTACTTGGTTGTGATTCCAGCGTACAACATAGTCGCTTTTTACATTTTCACCCAATTTCAATAAATCTCGATCTTGTTTTGCTACTGAGGATGAAAAATGCTGTCTAGTCTCCAAATGTAGTCCACCCGAGAAACCATAGCGCTTACGATAATTATTTGTTAACCGCAGCGTTAAACCCTGTCTGTCAGCCAGGCTGGTGGTTAGTTTTGAATCCCAGAATTCATTCGGTGCCCAATAATAACCAAAGCCATCCAGAAATTGTCCGCGATAACTGCTTTCACCATAACCAGGCATGATCCAGCCTGATTGTCGTTGCCCGGCCTTATGCGGAAAAATACCAAATGGTAATCCGATAATAGGGATATTAGTTATATATAACACAATAGGTCGTGCGAT
>CAJWGZ010000208.1 GCA_913041075.1 uncultured Fidelibacterota bacterium
ATAGCATACGATCCATCTAAAAGATCTTTTTTATAATGGTAAACCTTCTTTACTGTTTCATTATCATACCACTCGGTCCACTCGCCCTCTTTTTTACCTTTTTCATAATAATGACTGAACTTTTTATTGGCATCTGAAGGTATGACAATCTTTTTAAAACCGAAGAGGCCATCGTAAAAGATGCTATCTATCTGACTGCCTTGAACAACATATAATTCTTCTTGCGGCCCAGCATCTGCAAATTTGTATACTTCTGAAAAATTCTTAAAAATATCGATCTCCTGCTTGGTTAGGCGGCCAGCAATTTTATTAATAGCCATTTTAGTCGTATCAAATTGAAATGGATGGAACGCATAATAAGTCACGGAAACTGTGTCTTCTTTATTAATAATACCTTCTGATATTTGACGATTAAATCGGTCGCGACCAACAAATGGTTCCTTTTTGCCAAATAGCCCAGCAGGAATAGCTAACAATGCAATTAGCACCAAGTAAATTGCTGACCTTGTAACGAGGATTTTTTGTGAAAATGCGTTCATGTTACCCGTAAAATCATTTCTGAAATAAAAGATTGCTCACAGATAGTCGAAATTACAATGCTATAGGAATTTATATATGTCCTTAATTCTTCCCTAGCAACTGTAGCTGAAACGAAGTCGCCGCATCAACAATTCTATCCACGACCAGTGGGCCAAGTGTTGGTCCATAAAAACTGACACTCGCTTCATAGCCACCTTTTTCATATTCTTCTTTTGATAGCATGTAACTGATCCATTCATCAGCAAGTCCACCAATGGTTACATAATGAATATCAGTTTGATCTAGGACTTTTCTTTTTATTTCTTGACCTAATTCAGCTGTTAATTCGCCAGGAATACCAATAATTATTAGGTCGCCAATATTGATCGCTGTGCTCGAAGTTGTCCTTGGAAATAATAGATTAATCACATAAGCAGCAGTTTCTTCATTAAGACCGTATTCTGCACCACCAGTCTGCATAAATTCGGGGTGCCAAGTAAGTTCTGGTAATGAAATGCTGGTAATATAACGATGGACTTCGTACACTGGTTTAGTCTGAATATTCTGCGCTAATTTCCAAGATAGGATTCCTAATTCACGACCATAAGATTCGGCTTGCTCCCAATTACTGCCATATTCCAACTGGGAGATAGGACGTTGATCTCCCTCAGCTCCATTATAATAAAAGACAGTCACTTGAGAATCAAATAATGCTTCCATGGTACGCTGCAGATGGCCCGGCCAACCACCGGAAATGTCCATATCCTCTGAACCCATGAACGTCGGATGTGCGGTCCAGTTAACCAACACAGCCAATGGTTGATTATTCAGGAGATCAAACCGTGTAATTGTCAGGTCCGGATCTATTGTAAGATTTCCCTCCCTGCGGTTTCGATTCCACCCTACCAGTTCCTTTCTGATTGTTCCAACTTTAACTGCCTGCATATTTGCCTGCGCATTCAATACTGCCTTTTTCAAATTCTCAATGGTTAAAACCAGTACATCTTTGTTAAAAATACCGATCTGGGGAATATTTAGATTGTTTTTTATATGGATGGACATCATTTCAATACTGGTATGGGAGTGACTGGGTAAAAGCATGATTTCATTTCCATCCCAGCCTTCTTCTGCCAGTGCTTCTACAAGCTGTGCTTTAAAATATGGTGGAAAGGACTGTATATCAGCAGTAATTAAGGCAAAAGAATTTTCTTGGTCTTTGAGGACCAATGCCTTGGCGAAAATCCGATCATGAACTCCTTCTGCCGGTTTGCTCATTCGATCACCATAACCACCAAGTATTGGCTGTAATTCTAATGGCGGGGTTATATCAACTACCGCTACGCCGGCATGTATGCTTTGTTTATTTTTTTCACATCCCAGTGCTGATAGAATTAATATAACCAGCAGGGCTGTGTTACTGAAATACCGCAATGGTAATTACCCGATTTCCCAGGGCATAAAACTCATTTGTTTTTTCCCAAGATCAGTAAAGTTATCTAAT
>CAJWGZ010000209.1 GCA_913041075.1 uncultured Fidelibacterota bacterium
GTCGCCTCCTCTGTAGTGATCGGTATAATTTTGTTTACGTTTACTATTTTTCAAGGCGTAGGAGGTCACATCCTTCTTGAAAATGGTATATTTTCGAGCGTGAATGATAAAAACCTCGTTCCCCAATTAATCAATCTACTCTCTGATTCTATGCCCTGGTTGGTAGGCTTGCTGGCTGTGTGCGCATTAGCAGCGATGCAGAGTACTGGTGCGGCATACATGTCTACGTTCAGTGCCATGGTTACCCGGGATATTTATATTAAGTATATTGCACCAACGGCTTCAGATCGTTTACAAAAACTCAGTGGTCGTATTTTTGTTTTTATCGTAGCTGGCATGGCATTGATTGTGGCTGCAAATTCTACCCAGGCAATTGTGATGCTGGGCGGTCTCGCTGTGGCCTATGGGTTTCAAATGTATCCGGCCTTAATTGGTATTTGCTACTATAAGGGGTTTACCAGGCAGGGGGTTGTGACAGGGCTAGTTGTTGGTCTTATTGCGGTGACATTAACAGATAAAACTTCAGCATGGTTTGGAGTGCCTTGGGGGGCCTACCCACTCACTATTCATAGTGCCGGTTGGGGGATCCTGTTCAATCTGACAACGACCATACTGGTCTCAAGATTTACCAGTGATAATGAGGTCACAGCTAAAACAAAAGAGAAAAGGCACCAATTTTTACAGGCTGTATCAGCAATGAACTCTGAACGCAAAAAGAAACTGACGCTCGCTTGGATTCTTACTCTGATCTGGTTTCTAGTAGGTTTCGGACCTTTTGCTAGTATTGGAAATTCACTGTTTTCAGATCCCAATAATCCTGCCCTCTGGGTACCGTTCCAGATGCCGTCACTTTGGGTATGGCAGTTGGTATTTCTGGCCTATGGTATATTTGTGATGTGGTTTCTTGCTTTTCACATGGGACTTTCCGAACCTATTGATCTGCAGCGAATTGAAGATGCAAAATCTGATATAAAATAGCCAAAAACTGGACTCAATTATAAATAAATTCAATTTTTTAGTTCTAGCCCTTTTTATTGGAACTTTTGGGTACAGTCAGGATAGTACGGTCAGTGATCCTGATCCAAAACGATTTCAATCTGAGATTGATCAATTTATTAAATCAAATCAGGAAAATATGTTTTCAGATAGTGTAATTCTGTTTATCGGAAGTTCCAGTATCCGTCTTTGGGAATTAGACCAATATTTCCCTGACTATAACGGACTAAATAGAGGTTTTGGCGGTGCACACATTTCTGATATGCTCTACTTTTTTGATATAATTGTTAATCCCTATTCTATTAAAGCCATCGTATTCTATTGTGGAGACAATGATATTGCCAGTGGAAAAACTCCAGAACGTGTCTTCAATGATTTTATTCATATTTATGATAAAATTGTTCGTCTTTTTCCTAGGGTAAAATTCTATTATATCCCGATAAAACCTAGCATAAGTCGCTGGGATAAATGGGATAACATGAACCAAACAAATCACAAAATTCTGACTTGGTCAAAATGGAACTCAGCCCTCTATTATGTTAACACTGCAACTCCAATGTTGGAAATAGAAGGGATACCAAATCCTAAATTGTTTATTGAAGATGGACTGCATCTAAATGTAACAGGTTATGATTTATGGACAAAAATTGTTAGAGATCGAATTACACTGACATTGGATTAAAAATAAATCTTTCATTCTAAATGAAAGGTTTTGCTAAGTATGAGGTTTTTATTAATTTTGATGCTAAACTCGGTTTTTACCGCATAAATAATTTCATTTAATAAATAATAATTAACTAAATGGGAGAGTTTTTAATGATGAAATTTTCTAGGAATAGAAATATTGGTATTATTGTACTTCTATTACTTTTCGGTTGTGGAAAGAAAGAAAAAGAAGTCGTATTAATTGAGAGAGATGGCGTTACATATGAACAAGGAGCTCAAAAGCCTTATAGCGGTAAAATGTCATCAAAATATAATAATGGTAATATGAAGACCGAAGGGCAGTATAAGGATGG
>CAJWGZ010000210.1 GCA_913041075.1 uncultured Fidelibacterota bacterium
GAGTAGATAAAATATTTTAAGAAAATATTTTCAATTCGGTAAAAGTGAATTTTATCCTCGGATAATTTTATGGATATTATTAATTTGGCAGAATCATTTTCTTTTGCTGCTCTTTTGCCATCTACCTTTGGACTTGAATTTTTTGTTCCATGCTTTTCCATCATTTCTTCGTTTACTTTTATGGACCTTTTTAGAGTTTGAAGATGGAGTATTTTTTTTATTTAATACTTCAATTGTTAATTTTTTCCCTTCAAATGATTTACCTTTAATTCCTTTTTGTAATTTTGATGACCATTTATCATCAACCTCAATAATAGATTGAGTTTTCATAATATCTATGTTTCCAATGATGGCCTTTTTGGAGCCAATACACTCATTAATCAGTCCAATTAATCTTGATGGGTTCACTTGATCCTTAAATCCAATATTAATCAAATAACCACAAAAAGAACTCTCCTGTCTTTTTTGACTGATATCTTTTCTCTTTTTTTCATGATTTTTTTTATCATTTCGGTTTGAAACATTTATATCTCTAGAATTTTTATAATAAGATAGATAACGATTAAACTCAGCAGATACAAAATGCTTGATAAGATTTTCTCTATCTAAATATTCTAATTTTTCATAGATTGCAGGTAAAAATGGACCTATCTGCTTTTCATCTACTTCTATATTTTCAATTTTATCTATGAGAGAATACAGCCTTTTTTGACAAATATCAATTCCATTTGGAATAGATTCACATTTAAATGAGATACCACCTTTTCTTTCAATTTCTTTAATTCGTCCCATTTCACGAGTGTGTATGATTGCAATTGAAATTCCGGTTTTTCCAGCTCTTCCCGTACGACCAGATCGATGAATATATACCTCTGGTTCATCTGGTAAATTATAATTTATAATATGAGTCAGGTCGGTTACATCCAATCCTCTTGCTGCCACATCTGTAGCTACTAATAATTGAATAGTACGTTTTCGAAAGCGGTTCATAACCTCATCTCTTTGTGCTTGTGTAAGTTCACCATGCAAGGTATCTGCATTGTAATTATCATGCATGAGTTTATTGGCAACTTCTTTCGTTTCTCTTCGGGTACGACAAAATACTATTCCGTAAATATTGGGGTTGCTATCGGCTACCCGTTTGATAGCCTCATATCTATCTTTTATGTGAACCATATAATAAATATGCTGAACATTTTTTGCACCCAGATTCATTGGAGCGACAGATATCTCCAATGGATTATGCATGTATTTTTTTGTAATAGATATTACTTTTGGGGACATAGTTGCAGAGAATAAAAGGGTCTGTTTCTGTTTGGGAGTTTCCCCCAATATTGCTTCTAAATCCTCTTTAAACCCCATGGTGAGCATTTCGTCCGCTTCATCCAGTACAACTCGTGCTACAGAATGTATTTTAAGTTTTTTCCGTTTAATTAAGTCCTTAGTTCTCCCTGGAGTACCAATTACAATATGAACACCTTTTCGAAGTGCTTTAATTTGATTCTCAATACTAGACCCGCCGTAAACAGAAAGAATATTAATCCCATCCATATTTTTTGCGTAATTGGCCAAATCAAGTGCTATTTGAATACACAGTTCTCTGGTGGGACATAAAACTAATGATTGTGTTGTCAAATCCCCAATATCAGTTAAATGAAGCATTGGCAAGCCAAATGCAGCTGTTTTACCAGTGCCTGTTTCTGCAGTAGCAATCATATCTTTATTCGAGTTCATCAGAATGGAGATTGTACTCTCCTGAATAGGGGTAGTTTTTTCAAAGCCTAAGCTAGCAATGGCTTTTAAGATATTTTTATCTAAGCCAGTATTTTCAAATGTATTCATTGATGGTTTTTATTTATGGAAGAATTAATGTAGGTAAATCCCCTAAAGTTAAGGACTATTTACAAGGGGATATAAAGGTTACTTATAAAACTTCTTAACCTGCAGTCCAATACTCCTCATCAATCCATTTCTGCATATACAGATTATTTATATCAATATAGTTTTATTCCA
>CAJWGZ010000211.1 GCA_913041075.1 uncultured Fidelibacterota bacterium
CCAACCGGTAATCCCCGAGTCGCATCTAAGGTCCTCCAAAAATCATCTTTTTGATTATATACATAAATCGCGTTTTGACCACCAAACCATACTTCATTACCTACAATGCAGTTTCCAAAAACTTCTAATTGGTCAACGTTAATCTCCGTCTCTCCCTCGAACCAGGTAAAATAACCACGTTCAGGGTCAGCCAGGGTCACCGCGCCTGGATCACCGGGGTAGGTCCTGCCGCCGACCCAGGATGGAAATTCATACGTCATTGCCTGTACATCCGTATTGGCCAACCCATATGTAAGCGGATAAAATGATTTCATATAGGGATCTCCCTGAAAAATAATACCGCTGTCAGTACCCACCCACAGTGCATTCGTGCTGCCTTTGTAAATGGTGGTTGCCCTAACTGTTTTACCAAATGGACTGATAAACGTATCAAGATTAAGTAGCCAGCCGTCCATTACAGAATACTCCATTAGCAGGTCATTAATTCCTTCAGCGTAGCGTATGGGACCGCTGGACCAATTGATTTCCATTTCATCAGGAAAAGCCATGGACCCCAAAAAGACACCGGATACCCGGTCCAGTTTGAGGTATAATGTGCCCGCCAATGCCCAAAGATAATTTTCGCTCGAACCCAACTGTTCGATTTTGACGCCACTGAGCAGGTTATAACTATCCAACTTGTTACTTGACCAGTTACCTTCTCTGGTGTAGGTGTAATCCAGAGATTCATCAGTAGCTGCCCATAAGGTCCCTGTTCTTTTATCAAAGTGGATGGCGATAATCTCATTACTGGCTAGTCCTTGAGCGCGGGTAATTGGTGCTTCAAAACGGTTGCCATAGATGGAATAGCGATAGATACCAGCAGATTCAGTCCCGATATAAATGTAAGAGAATCCTTCTGCAAATGATCTGATCGTGCCAGGCTTTCTGTATATGATCCAGTCAAATGGATCATGCCGGGAACTGGGCTGACAAAGAACAAGATAATGTATACTGATAAAGGTGAATACCCACTTGCAATAACGATAATATAATAAATTGTGGCGGCCGAGATTAGCTTTGGCAATAATTGTGGCCATATACTGTATCTATAATAAACTAATGATCATTGTAATGCTCGACGATTTCATCGAGCATTTCTAGTGTAATTGGTACTACACCTACTTCTTCGCAAACACGACCAGCTGCGTAATTGGATATCTGAGCGGCTTCTTCAATGGTTGCGCCTGCCAAGTCCGCAAGAACAAAAGCGCTGATGGCTGTGTCACCTGCACCTGAGACATCATGAACTTTACGTGCCTTAGTTTCAATAGTATGCATTCCCTGATCGGAAAAGAGATTGATCCCCCGCTCTCCCCGGGTTACCATAAGAATTTCGGTGCCTAGTTTCTTTCGTAATTCTGTTCCTGAACTTTCGAAATCTTTGTAGTCATGTTCTCCGCTGAGAGCCGTCTCAAATTCCGTCATATTTGGTTTAAACAGGCGCACACCTTGATAAGCAAAGAAATTTTCCTTTTTTGGATCAACATATACTGGTATATCGTGGGCGGCTGCCTTGGCTAGTATTAGCGCTATGGAGTCCGGCGTTAAAAGACCTTTATTATAGTCCTCAATGATTATTCCGTCCGTTTTGGCTAATACATTATCCAAGATAATCCCGATTTCTTCCAGTTTATCTTCTTCAATATTGCCGGTGTTTTCATGGTCGGTGCGAATAACCTGTTGATTATGCGCTATGACCCGAATTTTCACTGTTGTCGGTCTGGTGGTATCCTTGATCATGGAATTAGTATCCACGCCTGCGTCTTGCAGTTTATTGGTCAGGATTTCACTTTCAGCGTCATTACCAACCAAGCCAATAATCCGAATTTTTGCCGATAATTTGGATAGATTACAGGCAACATTTCCAGCGCCTCCGGGAGAATGAGTCACTGTATCTACAGCAACAATAGGAACGGGAGCTTCTGGTGATATCCGCTCAGCTACCCCCCACATGAATGA